>NZ_FTMS01000005.1 GCF_900156105.1 Alkalispirochaeta americana | reverse complement strand
ATACCGGACGAAAACATCCGCCATGGGATTCAGCGGCCGCTCGATACGATCCATGGAGATATACTACTCCTGTTTCCTGGAGGTATCAACAGCAGTCACCGGGGAAGGCGTGGGTATTCGCGGGTAAGGGATACGACAGGGATATCGAACTATACTACTTCAACGCCCGGTGGTACGACGCGACGATCGGCAGCTTTACCTCGGAAGACCCCGCCCGGGACGGGGGCAACTGGTATGCCTATGTGGGCCATAACCCGCTGGTGTATACTGACCCGACGGGGCTCCGTGCAATTGCCTGATATAATCTTGCATACACTGTTTGACAGGGGAAACGCCTGGTTCCTATAATCGTCGTATGGCAACAGATATTCATGATCCCGCACATGAGGAGCGGCAACAGTTAGCCCGGGAAGCAGAACAGCGCCTCTTTGAGCGGAACTTCACCCGATGGGGCCTGGACATGAACCCCGTGGTCAGCCTGGCGGCGGCGGCCTTTATTTTGCTCTTTGCCGGGTTGGCGATGCTCGATCTGGAACGTGCCAATGCGGTGTTTGCCACGGTACAGAGCTTCATAATTACCCGCTTTGACTGGGTATTCATACTGGCCAGCAACTTTTTTATTGTCGTGAGTCTGGTCTTTGCCTTCTCGCGCCTGGGGACCGTCAAGATTGGCGGGGTTGATGCCAAGCCGGAATTCTCCAACTTCGCCTGGTATTCCATGCTGATCTCAGCCGGGATGGGTATCGGCCTGATGTTCTGGGCGGTGGGGGAGCCCCTGTATCATGCAGCCTTTACACCACCGGTTTTCACCAGCCCCGATGCGGCCGTCAGCGCTATGGCGACCACGTTCTTTCACTGGGGCCTTCATCCCTGGGGTGTCTACACCATTATTGCGTTGGCCCTGGCATTTTTTGCGTATAACAAGGGGCTTCCGCTGTCGCTGCGGTCAGTGTTCTTCCCGTTACTGGGAAAACGGGTATTCGGGTTTTGGGGTGACCTGATCGACATACTGGCCATTCTGGCAACACTCTTTGGCCTGGCTACGTCGCTGGGATTGGGTGTCCAGCAGATCAACAGCGGTTTGAACCATTTAACCGGACTGCCCTATAGCACGATGATTCAGATTGCGCTCATTGCCGGTGTGACAGCCATCGCAACAATTTCTGTGGTTAGCGGTATCGACAAGGGTGTTCGTATCTTGTCCGAGCTGAACATGAAGCTTGCCGCAGCCTTTCTTGTATTTATCCTGGTCGTGGGCCCAACGGGCTACATTATCCGGCTCTTTACCAACGCGCTTGGCCTGTATCTGGGTGATTTGATCAAATCATCGTTTTTTATCGGATCGGGCGAACAGAGCAGTTGGCAGGGGAGCTGGTCGGTTTTCTATCTTGCCTGGTGGATTTCCTGGTCTCCTTTCGTGGGCATGTTTATTGCCCGAATTTCACGGGGGCGCACCATTCGCGAGTTTGTGACCGCCGTTATGGTAGTGCCTCCCCTGTTGTCATTTCTGTGGATGTCGGTCTTTGGCAGCACGGCAATTTACGTAAACCAGGTTGGTGAGGGCGCCTTGTTTGCGACCGTACAGGGGAATCTCCCTGTGGCTCTCTTCGAAATGCTGGCCCGCATCAATATACCGGTCCTGCAGGGGGCGATAAGCCTGGCTCTGAGTGTGCTGGCAACAGCAATGGTTATCTTCTTTTTTGTCACGTCCAGTGACTCCGGCTCGCTGGTGATCAATAACATTACATCGGGCGGCCGAATCAAGACGCCCGTGGGACAGCGAATCTTCTGGGCGGTTCTTGAGGGTGCAGTAGCGGCGGTGTTGCTCCTGATTGGCGGTGAGCAGGCGTTGATGGCGCTTCAGACGGCAGTTATCAGCACCGGCCTGCCCTTCGCTCTGCTACTGGTTCTGATGAGCATTATGCTGGTGAATAGTGTTCGGGTTTCCCAGGAGCGTCAAAAACGCCTGCGGGACCTGAAACTGTTTCAACAGCTCATGAAGATATCAGGACGACTCCATCACTCCAAATCTCCTGGAGCAGGGACGACAAAGATCTCCTGAGCAGCGCGGCCATCATAGTTCTGATCTCTCAAAGCTGATCCGGGCATCAAGAAATCGGGTGTAGTCGGCGATGGTCCGGCGCAGATTCTGTTGCTGGAAGGTGATCTGGTGGATCGCCTCCCACATGAAAACCCAACCGCCCACATTGAGGCCCTGCCTGAGGGTCAGTCTCACCAGATGGTCCCCCGTTTCAGGTCCCAGCAGAGTTCCCGCAATGAGAAACACCACGGAGATTGCCATGTAGTGGAGCGCCCGTTGCCAGAGGCGGCGCAGGCGCCGACGTTCGATAAAAAGCTCGTAGCGGAAATATTTCCGGATGCTGATACTGAGTTCCCGCTCCATAGCCTGGCCTCGGGGCCCCTCGATCCCGAAGACAATTTGCAGTGGCGCCTCGTAGGGAATATCGTCGGAACACTCCTTCAAATATTGGACAAGCCCCGGGTTAACCTCGGGCACCTCTTCCCAGGGGTGAGCCCACTGGCTGAAGGCGTAGGAGTAATCAGGAAGACGCACATCAATGGTGTAGGAGGCGGTTTCCGGATCGTAGCGGTAGATTTTCCGGAGGTATTCCAGGGCGACAGCCCGCCGTTGATTCCATTTCACTGGCATTTGACCTTTTTCTGAAACAACCGGTTTTGAAGCGTCCCGGGGACTCCCTGATCGGCACTCCCCGATTCCACGATTTTCCTGCTCCCCTGAGTCTAACAAAGAGATCCTGTTATGGCAAAGTGGGGGTTCATCGTGTATTCTTACATTCAAAGGCATCCCCCTTAAGAGGGGGCGTGAGAGAAGCGCTTCTGCAGCAGGAGGAATCATGAATAGGGCCTGGCCAGATCAGCGAAGTCTCTTTTTCCTGAAACGGGCAGGTCTGGTTCTTGTGCTGAGCGTCTTCCTGGTCTCCTCTGGTGAGGCCCTGCCGGAGCATCTTGTTCTGGCAACCGATGTCTGGCCCCCCTTTCGGCTTGCCGATTCCTCGGGAGATCTGGTATCGGGGATAGATCTGGAACTCGTTCGGGAAATCGAAACGCGCTTGGGCATTCCCGTTGTGGTCCAGCGTCATTCCTGGCCGCGGGCGCTGGAAATGTTGCGCACCGGAGAAGCTCACATCATGACCGGCATTGCCTGGTCGGCCGAGCGGGAAACATACCTCCACTATCTTTCGCCTTCCTACACGGCCGTTTCTCCTGCGTTCTATACCCTGCGGGGCTCTGAGGACATTCTCCAGAGCTATCGGGATCTTTATTCCCTGCGGGTAGGTCAGGTGCGCGACTCGGTCTATTTTGAACCCTTCAACTCGGATACGAAGATAGAAAAGATCACCGTTTCCTCGGAGCGACAGCTTCTCAGGATGCTGTACCATGGCCGGGTGTCAGTTCTGGTGGGCACCATACCGAATCTTCTCTGGGATATACGCCAGTTGGGGATGGAGTCTCTGGTGGGCCCCGCGATCTATCAGCCTGCCCACGGAACGGATCTTTTTATTGCCCTCTCCCGGGCCTCGCCCGCGATGGAACTTCGTCCTGTTTTAGAGAAGATACTCCGGGATATTATTGACGAGGGCGTTGTGGCAACTATTCTTGAGGGGTACCGATGAAACGATCAAGAGGGCTTCTCTCGGACGCCCAGAGGATGACAATCCTGGTCTCGGCAGCGATTATCGTTGCCTTTGAAATTGTAACAATTCTCTTTATGACCAATGCCATGACCGACGATCTCATCAGGAGTTCCCGCACCGTGGCCGATGAAATCGAGGTGATCCTGGAGGATCCTTTATACAACATCGATGACGATCAGGCCCGGCGAATTGCCGAGGTTCTGCTTTCGTCGGGGCGTATATCGGGTATCGTCCTGAATTCTTCCGCCACGGGTGAAATAGTCTCTCGGCCGGCTTCTGTCCCGTCACGGTATATCCCTCCTGTGCACCGCCTGGTGGAGCGGGAAGGGCTCGTTCTGGGAGAAGTGTATCTGGAATTCAGCGATGCCGAGATTCGGGGCATGCGCTTCCGCTTTGTCGTGCTTGCCCTGGTGATTATTGGAGCGGTGGTTCTGGCCAACCTGGTAGCCACGCGGTTTCTCATAATCAAGAAAATTTCCCGGGAGTTTGTTCCCATCCGCCAGGGTATCGATGAAATATCCCGAGGAAATTACGGGAAACCAATTGAATTGGGGCCGTACCATGACCTGAATAGTCTGATCGTCCTGATAAACAATATGGCCCGCCATATCCTGGAAAAAAATGCACAGCTCACCGAAGCAAAAGAAAGCCTGGAAGAACGAGTGGTCGAACGAACCGGGGAACTGCAACGGTCGCTCCAGGAGCTGGAAAATGCTCAAAGTCGCCTGGTGGAATCGGAGCGGTTATCTGCTCTGGGAAAACTCTCGGCCGGGATCGCCCACGAGCTCAACACTCCCCTGGCTGCCATCTCTTCTTCGGGGGGTGCCCTGGTTCGCTACTTCGATTCCCGGCAAACAAATGACGTGATCCTTGAAAATCCCTGGAGTAGCGGGATGGGTGATTTGTACTCGCGTCTGTTGCAGACAGCTCTTCCCCGGTGTGGTGAGCTTGTGTTCTCTCAAGGTGCGCGCGCGCGCAAGGGGAATCTCCGGGTCTTTCTTGAGCAGGAGCGGGTGCCTCATCCGGGAGAGACCGCCGATTTTCTGGTGGAGATGGAAATAGACGACGAAGTAGAGCAGTTCCTTCCCTTTTTGTATGATCCCCGCAGTGGGGAGGTTCTGCGCCGGGCCGCCGCTCTGGTGGGGGCCCGAAGGACAGCTCAGGTAGTGGCTGTAGCCGCCGAGAAGGGAGAGAAGGTTGTGGCTGCCCTCAGGACCTATTTGCACCCCGAATCGGAAGGGAAGCATCTTCCGGTTTCCCTGGAGGCGGGGATCGAGAGCGTTCTTACGATCCTGTATAATCGCATCAAGCGAGGCGTGCGGTTGCATCGAAACTTTGCAGGACTTCGTGTGCTGGGCGCGGCCGATCAGCTCGGACAAGTATGGATGAACCTCATCCTCAACGCGGTCCAGGCGATTGAAAGCGGGCCTGGTGAGGGAGAGATTGTGATCACCACAGAGAGAGAGAACGGCGATGTCCGTGTTACCATTGAGGATTCCGGCTCGGGTATTCCTGCTGAGGTGAAGGACAGAATCTTTGATCCCTTCTTCACAACGAAAGAACACGGTGAGGGAATAGGCCTGGGGCTGGAAATTTGCCGGACCATAATTACCAAACACCAGGGGACCATCTGGTTCAGCTCGGAACCGGGAAAAACGCGTTTTGTTGTGGTTTTGCCCGCCGCACCAGAGCAGGACATTCCTCCGGAAGGACTGACCCGACAGGAAGACCAGAATAAACCCGATTAAGATACAGGGGTATGCCAAGATCGAAGGACATCTCCGGGAGAGGGCCTGTCCCCGGCCGAGGGCCTCTCAGTTTAATTGATTAGGGTCTTCCCGGGTGAGGCAGGCCTGCACCGCGTTGATGATATCGGCATGTCGCCAGGGTTTGTGGATTACCCGGATATCGCCCAGGCGCTCCCTCATCGTCTGGATCGACTCGGGGTCTGCATGGCCAGTTACCATGATCGCTGCGATGTTGGGATGGGATTCATTGACGCGGAAGAGGAACTCATCTCCCTTGATCCCCGGCATCAGCCAGTCCGAGATGATGAGGATCACCGAGACGCCGTCGCGTTCCAGTTCGTTGATTGTTTCAAGCGCCTCTTGGGCATCTCCTGCACCCTCGTAGATGAACTGGTCCTTGAAATGGGACCGCAACTCCTGCTTGAGGGCCATAAGGATGATAACCTCATCATCAACGCACAGTATCGCTTGCTTGCTCATAATGTGCTTCAAAGATAACGCAATCTTTCGGACGGCGCAAGGTTTGCGGGTCTTCGGGGGATTTCTTCTCAGGTTCTTCCTTCGGGGTCATCCAGAGGCGACCCGGTTTCGCCCGTGATGTTTTGCCTGGTACAGAGCCGCATCGGCACGCTTCATGAGTTCCCGCAGGGTCGGCTCGTTTTTGAGACAGGCTACTCCAAAGCTGGCCGTGACGGTGATCGGCTGTTGATCGTCCAGGCTGATTGGTTGCTGGGAAAGAATGCTTCGCACCTCTTCAGCCTTTTGCAGAGCCTCTTCCCTGGTAGCCTGAGGGAGGAGAAAGACAAACTCCTCGCCTCCGTAGCGGCTCAGGGCATCGGAAGACCTTAGATGATTGGTTAGTCGCTGGGCTATTGTCTGCAGCACAGTATCACCTGCATCATGGCCGTAGGTATCGTTCACCTTCTTGAAGTGATCCAGGTCGAAGAGTACCAGCGCCAGGGGAGTGTCAGAAGCACGGGAGCTTTGAATAATTTCGCTCGCGTAATCTTCGAAATACCTCCGGTTTGTCAGGCCTGTCAGGCCATCGGTTGCCGCCTGGTGGCGGGCAATTTTTCGCTGTTGGTCAAGCAACCGTGCCCGGTGAGCCAGGGCAAGGGACAGTATGACGATTTCCAGAATGGACGCAACCTGGATGCCAAAGAGCGTAAGAAAAGAATGAGGGAGGATCGCCAGACTGCGGGCGCTGAGAAGAATCCCCGCGATGATCATGAGCATCCAGGCGGTAAAAAAATACCATGTGAGCCGATCCCGCCCTCTGAGGGTGCTTAGAATTGTTACGCAGAAGATAACAGAGGCCATGATGAAGCCCGCGATCGTCATGAGCATCGCCGGCGTATAGGGGAGAACCAGGGCTGGAACGATCATGAGCACTGCTCCGGCCGCTGAGCACCTGAGGAGACGATAGAAGCGGGGCGCTGCTGTTTTCAGCGAGAGGAGCTCCGATGCGAAGACCTGGAGTGTTGCCACGGAACCTGCAATAAAGATCATGACCGATCTGTTTGCCCACCAGGGGTGGCCGGGCCAGAGATACTGGAAGGCAAGACCCGTCAGGGAGAGGTGAAATCCGGCAATGCAGGAAACATACAGCAGGTAATACAGGTAGGAACGGCGGCGCACAAAGAGGTAGAGGAAGAGATTGTAGAGCACCAGGATCAGAAGGATGCCAAAGTAGGCCCCCAACAAGAGATATTCTCTTGCCAGAGAGGCGGTGAAATCTCCGGCCCGCCAAAGGTTCAAGGGGAGGACCAGGGCGCCATTGGATCGAACCCGCAGGTACACCTGATAGCTTGAGCCCTGGAGCCCTCCCAGGGGGAAAACCACGTTCCGGTATGAAACGGGCCTCTCGTAGAAAGGGTAGTGCGAACCACCCCTGTGGTGAAGGACCTCCCTGGAATCGCCGTGACTGACCAGATAGAGGTCCATCTTCTGGATGAGTGGGTAGGCAACCTCCAGGATCCAGGTGGTTCCTGGCGGCGCCCCCGAGAGAGGAAACCTTAACCAGAAGGCAGATCTGCTGTAGGAATAGCTCGGGGCCCGGTCTTCCTGGTGGCGTTCAAAAGCCCCTTCTCCCAAGGACAGTATATCCTGGAGGGTCATAAGCCCCGTGGGATCTTCCAGGACCGAGATGTTCCTGACAGGACCGCTCTGGAGCGGGGCTGCGCTATGGGAAACAGTGGTAGAGAGAGGTCCCAGGAGCAGGCCCAGGAGAGCGAGAAGAAACGTCCCTCCCAGAGGGTGCGGTGTTGTGGTGATGCGCAGTATTTCTTGTCTCCCGAATCGCTTTTGATCCCCCGGTTCTTCTGGCCGGGTATGATGTTCCCTCACGGAAAGTATCGGGTTTTCCCGAGAGGAATGTCAAGAAAGGACCGTATGGGCAATCAGTTTGTCTGATTTTCTCATTTTTGAAATTTTTTTTCATTCTTCTGTGTGCTCGTTGCATGTCATCGATAGAATTGGTTATAATAGGGTTTTGTAGAGGCGCGCGAAGGGGGGGTGATGCGTAACGTGCTTTCGGATTTTCAAGGGATGCTCAAGCCCTCGCTGGTTCTGGATGATCTTGCCGGTGATTCCCGGGAGGAGATCCTCCGGACCATGGCAGAGTACCTTGTCAAGGAGGGGCGCTGTCGCCGCACCTTTGTTGAGGCGATTCTTGCCCGGGAACGCCTCTATCCCTCGGGGCTTCCCCTGGAGGGGCCCAAAATCGCAATCCCCCATACCGACACAATCCATGTTCATCGATCGGCGCTACTTTTTGTCCGTTTGCGCACACCTGTGGAGTTTGCCTCCATGGGAGATCCCAAAGTGACCTTTCCGGTGCAGCTTGTATCGATGTTTGCCCTGCAGAACGATGACCTGGTGGGGAATGTTCTTCAGACCTTGATAACCCTTTATCAACGGCGGCAAATGCTGGAAGACCTTCTTCGGTCAAAAGATGCCCGAGAGATGTATCAGATCCTTGTTTCGGCGGTGGAATCCTGCCAGGAGGAGGCTCGATGCAACTGACCGGCCTGGTGGCGTCTCCCGGCATTGCCCTGGGGCAGGCGGTGCTCTTTGCCCCTCCCTTGACCACTCCCGGTAATCGGGACATCGGAACCCCCGATCAGGAGATGTCTCGTCTGAGGGGCGCCCTGGCAGCCTCCATTGGAGAACTTGAGCGACTTCAGGATCGGGTGAAAGAGCGGCTGGGCAGCCACTTTGCCCATATTTTCCGCTCCCAGCAGACGATCGCCGAAGATGAAGCGATGCTTGCCGAGGTGGAGTCCCTGATTCGGGATCGCTCCTTTTCTGCCGAGGGAGCGGTTCAGCTTGTCTTTAACCAGTATATACAACTTTTTGCGGAGCTCGACAGCGAAGATCATAACCGGGCCCGCTCGGCTGATCTGGAGGATGTGGCAAGGCGAATACGGCGCAATCTTTTCGGGCTGCCGGCGGCTGATCTTTCCGATCTTCCCCAGGGGTCGATTATTGTTGCCCGGGATCTCTATCCCAGCGATACGGCCATGCTGGATACCGATCGTGTCGTAGCTATTGTTACCGAACGGGGCGGTGTCGCCTCTCACGTGGCAATTCTTGCGAAGAGTCTCAAAATTCCTGCTGCCGTGGGGGTTTCCGGGGCGATGGCCGGAATCGCTTTTCACGATCAGGTAGTGCTCGACGGAGGCGACCGGGAGATCGCTCGGGTTATGGTGAATCCGCCCCGGCGCATGCTGCAGCATGTGCGTTCCCGAAAGGCCCTGCAGGTAGCCTGGCGATCCAGGGTCGAGGACTATCGCGGCCAGGAAACGGTTACGCCCGATGGTGAAGAGGTAACCCTCTCGGTGAACCTGGGGTCCAGCCAGGAGATCGATTCGGCCTGCACCGCCGGGGCCTGTAGCGTGGGTCTCTATCGCAGCGAGTTTCTCTTTCTTGGCTCCTCCCGGATTCCCTCGGAAGAGACTCAGTTTCAGGCGTACCGGAAAGCCGCCAAGGCCTTTTCCCGGGGCTTTGTAATCATTCGGACCCTGGACGTGGGGGGGGATAAACAGGTGGCCTCAATTCCCGCAGCCCGCGAAGACAATCCCTTTCTGGGGAACCGGGGAATTCGCCTGTGTCTGGCCCGGCCGGAGCTCTTTCTTCCCCAGCTTCGGGCCATTCTGCGAGCCAGTGCATTTGGATCGGTGAAACTCATGCTGCCTCTGGTAGGAGGGGTTCCGGAGCTTGAAGAGGCTCTCGAGATGATCGAAGTGGCTCGCCAGGAGCTGGTGCGAGAGAGGATACCCTTTGACCCCGGCATGGAGATCGGGATTACTGTGGAGGTTCCTTCGGCGGTGTGGATGGCCGATGCTTTGGCCCAGCGGGTTGATTTTTTCAGCATCGGAACGAATGATCTTACCCAGTATCTGTTGGCGGCGGATCGTTTGAACGGTGATGTCTCCCGGTACTACCGCATATATGATCCTGCGGTGTTTCTTGCTATACGGCAGGTGGTTGAGGCTGCCCGGCGTCACCGCCGCTGGGTGGGTGTGTGCGGTGAGTTGGGGGGAGATCCCCTGGCGATCCCGGCCCTGATTGGCCTGGGAGTTCGTGAGTTGAGCATGTTGCCGTGGCAGTTGGCCGAGGCCACATGGCTGGTTCGGACCACCCCCCTTCAGGAAGCTGCTCTCCTGGCTGATAGCGTCCTGGCGTCTGTCTCCCACGGGGATATTCGCGCGCTTCTTGATGAACGGTATCGGCTCAAATCGGCTGAACTCTCGTCTAACCCGGCAATAGCTTGTGAAAGGAACGGTCTGTGCGATCAACTACACTCTCGGTACTGACAAAAACGGGTATCCACAGCAGGCCGGCGGACCTTTTTGTCCGCACGGCGAAACTCTATCAGAGCGCCATAACAGTCAGGAAGAATGGTGCTTGCGCTGACGCAAAGAACATTATCAAGATGATCCTCCTGAATGTCTGTCAGGGGCAGGAGATAGAGATCCAGGCTGACGGCCCCGACGAGGAAGCAGCCCTTGAAGATTTACAGCGCCTTGTTGAATCTGACTTTACCCTCGTCAACGATCAGGTCCGACTCTAAGTATCTGCTGTTTCTCCACTTTCGACACCCTCACTATTGTGCAATTTACCGTTCTCGGGCACTTGTAACGGTCCCTCCTGACCGGGCACAATCGCGAAGCACACGAAAAGGAGACCAGGTTGGATCACGCACTACTCATTCTGTCAGATGGAACGGTATTCCCGGGGAAATCCTTCGGTGCCCCGGCACCAACGCTAGAGGAGATGGCTGGCGCTGCTGCGCACGAGGGCCGTGAAGGGAGAGAGGGGGGACGATCCGATCTCTCCTGTCGATTGCGCGACATTGGAGAGGTAGTCTTCAATACCGCCATGAGCGGTTATGGAGAGGTCCTGACAGATCCTTCCTATACCGGGCAGATCGTTGTCATGACGTACCCCCACGCCGGAAATTACGGCATAGACGAGGCCTGGTCGGAAACCGGTCCTCAGGAGGGGCGCTCCCAATCGGCCAGGGCACGCAAGGTGAAGCCCGCTGCGCTGATAGTGCGAAGTCTCTACAAAGGTCCGGTACCGGAGGGACGGACAAAACTTGCTGACTATCTGGCCAGGAATAGTATCACCGGTCTTACCGGGGTCGACACGCGGGCACTCAC
Source organism: Alkalispirochaeta americana (assembly GCF_900156105.1). Lineage (NCBI taxonomy): Bacteria > Pseudomonadati > Spirochaetota > Spirochaetia > Spirochaetales > Spirochaetaceae > Alkalispirochaeta > Alkalispirochaeta americana. The sequence goes on along the minus strand of NZ_FTMS01000005.1, from coordinate 165,650 downwards.
CCTGGATTTGCGCAGACGCGGAAGCAGGAACGGTCTTGTCTGTCGTCCCGCACAGGGGAGTGATCTCACTCCCGAAGAGACGGAACTGGCTCTGAAGCTTCTGCGGGACTTTCCCGCCATGGAGGGGCGGGGCCTGATCGATACGGTGGGAACGGCCTCGATGGTCCATCTCCCTGCTTCCTCGACTTCACCTTCAGCTTTAACTTCAACTTCAGCTTCAACCTCGGGCGCGGCTGCCGGCACGGACCAGGGGCGCCACATTGTTTTCTACGACTGCGGAGCCAAAGCCAATATTCTGCGAGAGTTTCATGATCTCGGGTGCTCTCTTACGCTCTTTCCTGCCTCGGCCACGGCCGAGGAGCTTCTGGCCGCAGGAGGTGACGCCGTGATGATCTCCAACGGCCCGGGCGATCCGGCCGTCCTCGGTCATCAGGTTGAGCAGGTTCGAAAACTCCTGGGGAAAACGCCACTTTTGGGTATCTGTCTGGGCCACCAGATCATCGCCGAGGCTGTGGGAGCCGAAACCTTCAAAATGAAGTTTGGCCATCACGGGGTAAATCATCCCGTTCGGGAAGAGGTCTGGCAGGGAGAACGCGAAAAAGGACGTGTCTTTGTTACCAGCCAGAATCACGGCTTTGCCGTGCGGGAGGAGTCTCTGCCCGAGGGGGTGCTTGTGTGGTTCCGCAACGCCAACGATAACACGGTTGAGGGGCTGTGGGATGAGCGTCGGCGTATTCGTACCGCCCAGTTCCACCCCGAGAGTGCTCCCGGGCCGATTGACAGCCGCTGGATTTTTTCTGCTTTTTTGGAGGTGATCTGAGATGCCCGCACGACGAGATATCAAGTCCATTCTGGTGATCGGTAGCGGTCCCATCGTAATCGGTCAGGCCTGCGAATTCGACTATTCAGGAAATCAGGCAGTAACTGTTCTGCGTGAAGAGGGGTACCGGGTGATTCTGGTGAACCCCAACCCCGCCACGGTCATGACCACACCAGGCACGGCCGACGCGATTTACATGGAGCCTCTGGAGGTGGAATATCTCGAGGAGATTATCCGGAAGGAACGGCCCGATGCTGTTCTCGCCACCATGGGCGGGCAAACGGCGCTCAATCTTGCCATGGATCTGGATGCCGCTGGTGTATTCCGGAAGTATGGTGTGGAGATTATCGGAGCAGGAATAGATTCGATTCGCCTTGCCGAGGACCGGGGTGAGTTCAAGAAGCTCATGGACTCCATCGGTCTTGAGAGCCCTCTCAGCGCCCTGGTGGGGAGCCTGGAAGAGGGAGAGCGAATGATGGGGCAATTTGGATTGCCTCTGATAATCCGTCCCAGTTATACCCTGGGAGGGAAGGGCGGGAGCATCGCTGCTACGGCAGAGGAGGCGCGCAAGGCGATCCGACATGCCTTGGCCGAAAGTCCCGTCCATACCGCTTTGGTGGAAGAATCGCTTTTGGGCTGGAAAGAGTTCGAGCTGGAGGTGATGCGTGACGCCGCTGATAACGCCGTGATCGTCTGCTCCATCGAAAACATCGATCCCATGGGGGTTCACACCGGGGACAGTATTACCATTGCCCCTGTTCAGACCCTGAGCGACCGGGAGTACCAGCGGATGAGAACCGCTGCGATTGATATTCTGAGAGCTGTAGGGGTGGACTGTGGGGGGTCGAACGTCCAGTTCGGTTTGAACCCCGTCGACGGCCGCATGGTTGTGATCGAGATGAATCCCCGGGTCTCCCGCAGCTCTGCCTTGGCCAGTAAAGCCACGGGTTTCCCCATCGCCCGGGCCTCGGCTCGCCTGGCTGTGGGCTGCACTCTGGATGAGGTGGTCAACGAGATCACCGGGAAAACCGTGTCCTGTTTCGAACCAACCCTGGATTACACGGCTGTGAAGGTTCCCCGTTTCGAGCTCGAGAAGTTTCCCTCGGGCTATGCCTCACTGGGAACGCAGATGAAGTCTGTGGGAGAGTCTCTGGCCCTGGGCCGCACCGCTCTGGAAGCCCTCAACAAGGCGATTCGCGCCGCCGAGTATGGCTTCGAGGGGCTTCAGGATCTTCCTGAATACTCTCGGGAAGAGCTCAAGACCATGGTAAGCACGCTGCATCCCCGCAGGATTTTTGCGATCTACTCCCTGATTCGTCGTGCTGTGGCAGAAGAGCAGGAACTGGAACCGCTCCTGGCCTGGATCTACGACGAAAGCGGCTACGATCACTGGTTCCTCGACATTTTTCGGGAGCTGGCCTTCCTCGAGAAGGAGATTGCCGACGCTCCCCGGCCGCTGGAGAAAGAGTTGCTCCTGAGGGCGCTCCAGGCGGGGCTCACCGACGGGAGAATTGCGGCGCTCTGCAGTGTTTCCTCGGGAGAGATCGCTGGCAGGCGGGAGGAACTGGGCCTGCATAGTGTTTACCATCTGGTGGATACCTGCGCCGGAGAGTTCGAGGCAGAGACCCCCTATTTCTATTCCACCTGGGGAGAGGAGGATGAGGGTGAACCGGTCGGCCCTGAGGGGGTTCTTGTGATCGGCAGCGGTCCCAACCGGATCGGTCAGGGATTGGAGTTCGACACCTGTTGCACCCTCTCCTCCATGGCCTTTCGACGACTGGGACGCAAGACTGTCATGGTGAACTCCAACCCCGAGACTGTCTCCACGGATTACAATATCTCCGACCGTCTGTATCTGGAGCCTCTTACGGCCGGGGATATTAAAGGCATCCTCCGAAAGGAGGGGATCCGTCGGGTTGTTGTCCAGTTGGGTGGTCAGACGCCGCTCAACATGGCCCGGGCTCTGGAAGAGGCGGGGGCCGAGATTCTGGGCACCTCCCTTGAAGGGATAGATACTGCCGAAGATCGGGCCAGGTTCGCGGACCTTCTGAACAGGCTGGGGCTTCAGCAGCCCCGGAACAGTATGGCCGGAACTCCCCAGGAGGTGTGCCGGGAGGCAGCGCGAATCGGCTATCCTGTTCTGCTTCGCCCCTCCTTTGTTCTGGGAGGGCGGTCCATGATGATTGCCTACACCGAGGAGGAGCTGAAGCGGTATCTCGAGGGCCCGGTGGAATTCTCCCCGGAGCGGCCCATTCTGGTGGATCAGTTTCTTGAAGACGCCTTTGAATACGACCTGGATGCCGTCTCGGACGGAGAAAACGTCTATGTGGGCGGAATCATGCAGCACATCGAGGCTGCAGGGGTTCATTCGGGAGATTCCGCCTGCGTCTTTCCTCCGTACCACTCGGATGCCGTTGTGGAAGAGGCGATGGTAGGTGCCGCAGCAGCAGTGGCACGAGCCTTGAAAGTGCGGGGCTTTCTGAATATCCAGTTTGCGGTGCAGCGGGGAGAGCTCTATCTTCTGGAGGTAAACCCCCGGGCCTCGCGAACGGTACCGTATCTCTCCAAATCTTCCGGGGTTAACCTGGTCGAGGCCGTGGTTCGTCTCTGGGAGGGCGAGAACCTGGTGGATCAGGGGCTGGTCCAGAAGATTTTCGATCCTGCCGTGCCGGGTTCGGGGGTCGCCCGGGGACGGTGCATCGTGGGATGGGCCGTCAAGGAGGCAATGTTCAGCTTTGACCGATTTATGGGCCACGATCCGTTGTTGGGGCCGGAGATGCGTTCCACCGGAGAGACGATCGGGATTGGCGCCTCTTTCGGTGAGGCCTTTGCCAAGGCGACTGCTGCTGCCGGTACACCTTTACCGCGAAAGGGGCGGGTCTTCGTATCTGTTCACGATTCGGACAAGGAGGCTCTGGTGCCGGTGGTGCGTGATCTCCAGAAAAACGGCTTCTCCCTGGCGGCCACCCGGGGAACAGCAGCCTTTCTCTTTGAGCAGGGGATCATGGCCGAGGTTGTCTTGAAGGTCCACGAGGGACACCCCCACATCCTGGATCATCTGGAATCGGGACGCATTGATCTGGTGATTAATACTCCCCTGGGGCGGTTTAGCCAGGCCGATGATGATTACCTCCGAATCGCGGCACTTCAGCAGCGGATACCCTATACCACCACCATCTCGGCTGCCCAGGCAGCGGTGGAGGCGATTCAGTATTTGCGCAAAGGGAGCGTTCATGTGCAGCCCCTCCCCGAAGGAGTGTCCTTGAAGGACAGGGCCTGATCGTGCAGGACGGGAGCGGGGGTTTTCCCGCTCCCCTGTCGGTCAGCCGGGAGTTTCCTCCAGGGCGGCTTCTTCAGCCAGGATAATCGTGTTGTAATAGAACTCGATCGCGTCCACCAGGGCTTGCCACGAGGCTTCCACGATGTTCTCGTGGACGCCAACAGTATCCCAGGTGGTGTCGTGGTCAGTGTAGGTAATGAAGACTCGAACCTTGGCAGAGACGCCACTCTCGGGGTTGAGTACACGCACGCGGTAGTCACTCAGGGTGATTTTTTTGAGCCAGGGGTAGAGTGGCTCCAGGGCGTCCCGCAGGGCGTGGTCCAGGGTATCCACGGGTCCCACGCAGACCGATGCGCCCAGCAGCTCTCGTCCCCGGGTCTCAAGAAACAGACGGCCTACCGTTTTTGAGGGCATCTCCGCCGTTTTATAGCTCTCCAGGTGGTAGTTCCTCAGGGCAATGAGTGGCTGGTATACCTTCAGGGCACGCCGGATAAGCAGATCAAAGCTCGCCTCGGCTGCTTCGTACTCAAACCCCTGGTTTTCCTTCTGCTTTAGCAGGCGGGTCAGTTCATCCACCACCGGTGATTGTTTGGTGAAGTCTCCGTACTCCCGAAGTTTCTCGACAATTGTTGATTTTCCTGCCAGTTCCGAAAGGACGATCCTCCGCTCGTTTCCCACAAGCCTGCTGTCGATATGCTCCATCAAGGAGGAGTCCTTGTTGATCACATCGGCGTGCTGTCCCGCTTTGTGCGTGAAAGCGGCGTCACCTACGTAGGGCATCCTTCGATCGGGGATGATGTTTGCTTTTTCCGCTACAAAGCGGGAGAGGTGGGTCAGTCGCTGGATGTGGGGGGCGCAGTGTGCCTGGTGGGGAGTTTTCAGGACGATGTTTGGTATGAAACTGCAAAGGTTGGCGTTGCCGCACCGTTCCCCCCAGCCGTTGACCGTTCCCTGAATCTGCAGAGCTCCCTCGTCCACGGCAGCAAGGCTGTTTGCTATAGCCACACCGCAGTCATCGTGGAAGTGCCCTCCCAGGGGGGAGAGTTTCTCCCGGGGAAGGCTTCTGATGATGCGGGTTACCTCTCCGGGGAGGGTTCCCCCGTTGGTGTCGCAGAGAATGAGGCAATCCGACCCGGCGTCGCTGCCTGCCTGGAGAACTTGGAGCGCGTAGGCGGGGTCGTCGCGAAAACCGTCGAAAAAATGTTCCAGATCAAAGAAGACCTGCCGTCCCTGGGACTTGAGGAACTGCACAGAGTCGTAGATCATGCGCAGATTCTCTTCCTGGTCAGTTTTGAGGACCGTCTCGACGTGGGCTTTCCAGGTTTTTCCCACCACGATTACCGCAGGGGTCTCGGCGTCCACCAAAGCCCGTACCATGGGGTCCTTTTCGGCGGTCATTCCCGGCCGTCGGGTGGATCCGAAGGCGACGATTTTGGCGTGCCCGAGTGATTCTTTTCTGATCTGCCTGAAAAAGGCCGCTTCCTTCTCGTTCGAGAGGGGGAAGCCCCCCTCGATGTAGTCGATCTTCATCTCGTCCAGGGCGTGGGCGATCTTGATCTTGTCATCCAGGGTGTAGCTGACCTGGATACCCTGCATTCCATCCCGCAGGGTGGTGTCGTAGATCATGACCTGACGGCCGGTATTCTGATTGCTTTGGTTGATCATGGGTGTACTACCTCCTGGAGTAGTCTGTATCTGCTGATGGCGTTAACGAAGGCTTTCGCACTGGCTTCGACAATGTCGGTGCTGGAGCCTCGTCCCGTTGCCCGGCGGCCGTCGATCTCGATGATCACCGAGGTTTCTCCCATGGCCTGTTTCCCGGGGGTGACAGCCTGAACGTTGTACTCAATGAGCGTTGCCGTAATATCCAGAGCCCGCTCTATTGCCCGGAAGGCGGCGTCTACAGGCCCGTCTCCCGTGGAGGCCTCTTCATAGATCTCCTGCTGATCCTTGATGCGCACCGTTGCGGTGGGCACCGAGGTGTTGCCCGAGTGGAACTGCAAATACTCCAGAACCAGAGAGCCTGTGGTGGTGCCGAACTGTTCACTGACAATGGTAAACAAATCCTCGTCGAAGATCTCCTTCTTTCGGTCGGCTACCTTCAGGAACGCCTCGTAGGCTCGCTTCAGCTCCTCCTCGTTGATGATGATGTTCAGTTCCGCCAGGCGTTTGCGGAAGCCGTGCATCCCCGAGTGTCGGCCCAGGACGATCCTGGTTGTATCGCGACCGACCGATTGGGGGGTCATGATCTCGTAGGTTTCCCGGTGGCTGAGCATTCCGTGCTGGTGTATGCCTGATTCGTGGGCAAAGGCGTTTTCGCCAACGATCGCCTTGTTGCGGGGAATAGGGAAGCCGATCATGGTGGAAAGCATTCGCGAGGTTGTGTAGAGCTGGCGCGTGTTGATTCCCGTTTCAAGGCCAAGGATGTCCTTGCGAACGTTCAGGGCCATCACAACCTCTTCCAGGGCAGCGTTTCCTGCCCGTTCGCCGATGCCGTTGATGGTCACCTCGGCCTGCCGGGCCCCGGCGTTCAGTGCACTGATTGTGTTGGCCACAGCGAGACCAAGGTCGTTGTGGCAGTGGACGCTCAGGATTGCCTTGTCGATGTTGGGCACGCGGTTTCGGATAGTTGTGATCAGTTGTGCGTATTCGTCGGGAACGGTATACCCCACGGTGTCGGGGATGTTCAGGATAGTTGCCCCCTCTTCAATGGCCACCTCCAGAACCTTGCACAGGAAATCCAGTTCGGTGCGCGTGGCGTCCTCCGGCGAGAACTCGACCTCGGCGCAGCGATTTCGGGCGTAGCGCACGGCTTTGCGGGTCATCTCGATAACCTCCTGGGGAGTTTTTTTCAGTTTGAACTCCCTGTGGATGGGTGATGTCGAGACAAAGGTGTGAATTCGGGAGCGGGCAGCCTTGCCAATCGAGTCGGCTGCGGCGTCGATATCCTTTTCGGTACTCCGGGCCAGGGCGGCAATAGTGCTGTTCTTTACGTTCTCCGAGATCAGTTTGCACGCCCGGAACTGCTCCGGCGAAGAGACGGGAAAACCCGACTCGATGACGTCAACACCCAGCTGCTCCAGTTGCAGGGCTATCTCGAGTTTCTGCTCCACATCCATGGACGCGCCGGGTGATTGCTCGCCATCCCGCAGGGTTGTGTCAAAAATCTGAATCTTTTCCATTTCCTCTCTCCCTTTTCCGTGTTGGTTCCTTGAAGCCCATTATGCGGCCAACTGCTGTGGCGAAAAAAAAGGCCGTCTTCCCGGTGGGAAGACGGCCTCGTTCCACGACGAATCGCCGGGGGTTATCCTCCCACACCTACTCCACGCCCACCAATAATAATGAGGCCGAGAAGGGGTAGTAGGATGATCGTCACGTTCAGTATTCCGCGCATTTCCCTAGATACTTGTCGATTTTGGGATATCTGTCAAGAAAAAAATCTTTCCGGACGCTTTTTTCTCAGGAACAGACTCCTCGGGAAAGGAAATAACCCTCGAAAAGAAAAAGAAAAGGGTTGTTTTTTGTTCACAGGGGCTGTTATCTGGTATATTGCAGGTGATATGGCACAGACGAAAGCTGGCAACAGTGTTTTTGATCGCTTGGCACGGTCCATCTCCCGCGAGGAGCGGGAGAGCGTTCTCGCCTCGATCCGGCAATCCCTGGAACAGGATCTTGCTCCTCTGGTTAGTGAGGAGATTGATACGCCGCCACCTCTGGAGGAGCAGATAAAATCCCTTGGCCTGTGGGGGAAGATAAAACTCTTTTTTCTGCAGATTTTTACCAGTGAGACCCGAGAAGCAATAATCACAGGGTGGGTTCTGGCGGGTTTGCGACAGCAAGTACAAAAAATCGCTGGCGATGCCCTGGATGCACGGCGGGGCATTTTCCTTGGAGGATTCGCCGATTCTCTGGAGGCTTTGCAGCTCACTCTGCATCGGGCCACCCCGTATCTTGACGCGGCGGCGACGCGGCGGGAGGAGCTGGTCTTTCACCTTGCCGCAGATCAGTTTCCTGTGATCAACGGAAAACTGTTGAAGCGCACCTCCGAAGAGTATCTGAGCCAGCAGGAAGAGCAAAACGAACGAACGCTGAAACATGATCTCACCCGTTACCTGGAGGACCGCATTGCTGATATTCCCTCCAAAAGTAGCGCTCGCATTCGCCGGGCCCTCTCCCAGGCCGATGATCTTGTCCGGATCGGTTCCTTTCCTTTTCACAGCGTTCTCGGCTCTTTTTCCGGTTCCGCCGAGACGGGGGACCGGCAGTGTCCCTTCGATTATATAACCCACTCCATTGAGCGTCTTGCCAGTGATGTGTCTTCTCTCTCGGATCCGCTGGAGCCCCTGGCTCTGGAGAACATGGTGCTTCTTTCCTGCGACCAGATTGCTCTTGATACACCCGAGGCGTTGCAGAAAGAGCTCGAGGCGGGGCTGGCAATTCTTGCGACGGTAATCCGCGGGCTCCGGGAGTTTGCCGATCACTACCCGCTGGTGCTTCTGGTACGGTTGATCCGGGAGGATCCCTGGTGGAATCCACCCGATGCCGAGTACAGCGGGAACGATTGGCTTTCAATATATCGGGGAAAACTCGAAGAGCGTATTCGCCGGGAGACCTTGAGAGTTTCCCTGCACCGTCAGGTCCAGGATCAGGTTCTGCTTCTGGAAGAAGTTGTCGATGATCGTGTCACACGGATCAAGGGGCTTCCCGATGGCAGCGATGGGCTTTTTCTTGGGCACTGGCATCTGGCTTTGGCCGGGCAGACCTTTGCGTCCAGCCTCTGGCGCAATACCATGTCTCCTCTTCGCCAGATTCTGAACGGAGCAGACTTTTACAAGAGCTCAAATCGTGCCCAGTTCAATGACACCTTCAATGAGTACGAAAAAATCCCCGATGATCTGGCTGGTCTGGAGGCTCTTGTCATGCCTGGCGGGGACTGGGGGCAGGTGCTCCACAGCGATGAGCCGCTTTCGCGGCGTCGCGAGATGGCCGACCGGGTGGATCGGGAGATCGAGATGATCATCACCAGCCTTCAGACGACCCTGGAGATGATGAAAAACCTTTTGGGAGGAATCCTCTACTCCCGGCCAGGGAGCTCCTACGATACCATCGCAAACTACGGACAGATTGGAGGGCGGCGAAACGCCGAGCTTATTGACGAGCTGAAGGAGATTCATTCCGCCCTGCAGCGTCTGGTGGGAGTTATCGGAGAGATCGGTGCTCTGGAAAAACGGGCCTCGGAAAACGATATGTTCCTGCGTCCCGCTCTCTAGCAGCCGAGGGGATCTTCCGCTGAAAAGGCTACCCCTGTTCCTGCTTTTCCGCTATGCTGGGGCGGTATGAAACACTATTGGAGTACTTGGAAAGGGATCGTTGCCGGGGCAGTACAAGAGGCTTTCCCCGATGCCGACCCGCAACAGGTGGAGCAGGCTCTCTCGGTGGAGACTCCTCCCGATACCGGGAAAGGGGATATCGCCTTCCCCATGTTTCCCTTTGCAAAAGTTCTGCGTGCCAACCCCCAGGCGATCGCCCAGGCCGTGGCGATGGAAGTGGAAAAGGCTCAGGTCGGCAGGGACATCCCCGGTGGACGCGCCGAAGCGCTGGGTCCCTACGTGAACATCTTTCTGGACCGGCCTTCGGTTGGCGCCCAGGTGGTGAACGATGTGTTGAGTTCCCTCGGAGCCTACGGTAACAGCGATGCTCTGGAAGGGCAGCGAATAACCATCGAGTTCTCCTGTCCCAATACCAACAAGCCCCTGCACTTGGGCCATCTGCGAAACGACGCTTTGGGTGAGAGCGTGGCGCGTCTTTTACGGGCTGCCGGTGCCACGGTTCGCCGGGTCAACCTGATCAATGATCGGGGCATTCACATTTGCAAGTCCATGTTGGCCTACCAGGAGTTCGGAGAGGGCGCGACCCCGGAGTCGGAAGGAAAGAAATCCGATCATTTCGTGGGCGATTACTACGTCCGCTACGCCCAGTGGGAGAAGAAGGACCCTTCCGTCGAAGAACGGGCCCGGGAGCTCCTCCAGGCCTGGGAAAAAGGCGATAGCCAGGTTCATGAACTGTGGCTTGCCATGAACCGCTGGGCCATCGAGGGGATAGAAAAAACCTACGAACGCACGGGGATTTCCTTCGACCAGGTCTATTACGAGAGCGAGACTTACACCCAGGGACGGGACGAAATTCTGCGTGGCCTGGAGAAAGGACTCTTCTCGCGCGACGAAAAGGGTACTGTCTGGGTTGACCTGACCGATATCGGGTTGGATAAAAAAGTCCTCCTCCGGGCTGACGGGACGTCGTTATACCTGACCCAGGATATTGGTACCGCCATTCAGCGGCAACAGGACTGGTCCTTCGATCAGCTGGTCTACGTGGTCGCCAGCGAACAGCGCTATCACTTTCAGGTTCTTTTTGAGGTTCTTCGTCGTCTGGGGTATCCCTGGGCAGAAAATCTGCACCATCTGGCCTACGGCATGGTGAACCTTCCCGAGGGAAAAATGAAGTCCCGCGAGGGAACAGTGGTGGATGCCGACGATTTGATCGACGAACTGGCCTCGCTGGCTCTGGAAGAGATCCGAAAAAAAGGCCGCGACGAAGACCAGGAGGATTCCCTCCGCCGGGCCGAAGCGATCGCTCTGGGTGCGCTTCACTATTACCTGCTCCAAACGGGGCCTGTGAAGGATATGATCTTCAATCCCCAGGAATCGCTTGCTTTTACGGGTAATACCGGCCCCTACCTGCAGTACGTTGGGGCTCGCGTGTCCAGTATGCTTCGCAAGGAGGCGGCTCCCCCCCAGGTTGAGCCGCCTCGGGAGCTGGTAGAGGAGGAGTGGCAGTTGCTTCACCGGATCGCCGGGTATCCCCAGGTGGTGGCCGAAGCTGCCCAGGGTTTCAACCCCTCGCTTCTGGCAGGGTATCTCTACGAGACGGCAAAGACCTTCTCCCGTTTCTATCACGATCATCCCATCGCGGTGGCCGAGGACCCTCAGGTGCGGACGTTTCGTCTGGGTCTGTCCCGCTCGGTGATGCAGGTAATGCAGCACGGCCTGGGGCTTCTGAACATCCCGTTTCTGGAAGTGATGTAGCGGCCCGTGTTTCGAGGATAAGTCCTACATATCGGTCCTACATATTGGCGGTTTTCCGACCGATATGTAGGGCTTTTTCTTCTTCATTTTTCCGGTTTTTCTATCTCCTTTCCCCGAAAGAAATTAAAAAATACTTTTTTTGGCACGAAAATTGCTTATCTTTGTGTTGAAGGAGTATCTATGGAACAAACTATTCGTCCCGGAACCCAGGGTCTCTACAACCCTGAGTATGAGCACGATTCCTGCGGGGTCGGCTTTGTGGCTCATCTGGCCGGAGCCCCCCGGTCTGATATATTGCCCCTGGCCCGGGATGTTCTGGTTCGAATGACCCACAGAGGTGCTGTGGGAGCCGAAGAGAACACCGGCGACGGAGCAGGGGTTCTTACGGCCCTGCCTCAGGAGTTTCTGCGGGCCGTTCTTCGGGAAGAGCTCTCGTTGAGTATCCCTGATCCGGGGCAGTACGCCCTGGGGATGATCTTTCTTCCTCCCTCGGAAGAGGAGCGTCAGGCGTGCCAGGATTCTCTCGCCTGGATTGCCCGGGAAGAAGGGTTCCCGCTCCTGGGCTGGCGCGATCTTCCCCGGGATAACAGTATGATCGGTCCTTCGGCCCGGGCATCGGAGCCGATGATGGTCCAGATGTTTTTGGGTGCCCCCGCAGGTATGGATCAAGAGTCTTTCGAGCGAAAGCTCTATGTCCTGAGGAAGAAGGCAACCCGGACCTTGCGCGGCAGTTCCTTCGACCAGGACAACCACTTTTATATTGCCAGTCTCAGTTCCCGCACCATGGTGTACAAGGGTATGCTCACGCCGGAGCAACTATTCCGCTACTATCGGGATCTGCAGGACCCGCGATTTCTCACACCTTTCGCGATGGTCCACAGTCGGTTCTCGACCAATACTTTTCCCAGCTGGGATCGGGCTCAGCCTCTGCGTTGCATGAGTCACAACGGTGAGATAAACACCCTTCGCGGAAACGTGAACAAGATGCGGGCTCGCCAGGGAGTTCTCAGGAGCGATCTCTTTGGCGATGGTCTTGAGGGAATGCTTCCGGTCTTTGAACCGGACCTCTCCGATTCGGGAAGCTTCGACAATCTTCTGGAGCTGCTTCTGCGCAGCGGGCGGGAGTTGCCCGAGGCAGTTATGATGATGGTTCCCGAGGCCTGGCAGGGTGATCGCCTGATGAGCGATGAGCGGCGTGCGCTCTACGAGTTCATGAGCGCCCAGATGGAACCCTGGGATGGTCCGGCCTCGATTGTGTTCACCGACGGTACAGTTCTGGGGGCGGTGCTGGACCGAAACGGCCTGCGGCCGAGTCGCTACTGCGTTACCGACGAGGGGCTGGTGGTTATGGCCAGCGAGGCCGGAACGGTAGGGCTCGATCCCGCGAGGGTGGTGAAGAAGGGAAGGCTTCAGCCCGGCCGGATGTTTCTGGTGGATTTTTCCCGTCAACGTATTGTCGACGACGAGGAAATAAAGCGTGGGTACGCCCGGAAGCATCCCTACAGGACCTGGATTGACGAGCAAAAACTGACTCTGGAGATGATTCCCGACGGTGACCCTTCCGGGCGTTCCCGGTCATCCGGGAGTGGGCAGTCAGGCGACGCAGATTCTCCCGATGTGCCCACGCTTTTGCGAGAGTTTGGGTATACCCGGGAGCATCTTGAGCTGATCCTCAAGGTTATGGCCGAGACAGGCAAGGAGCCTCTGGGGTCCATGGGGAACGATACGCCCCTGGCTGTTCTCTCGGAACGTCCTCGTCTTGTCTGTGAATACTTCAAGCAACTCTTTGCCCAGGTCACCAACCCTCCCATCGATTCCATCCGGGAAGAGATCGTCATGAGCCTGGGATCGTTCATAGGTCCCGAGGGAAACCTTCTGGCGCAAGAGGCCGAGGCTGTTCACCGGCTGTGGTTGGATCAGCCGATCCTCTCGGAGGAAGAGATGGAGAAAATATCCAGCCTTGATCACAGGGGATGGCGCTCTCTCCAGCTTGACTGCACCTATTCTCTGGAGGAATCTCCTTCCAGTGAAGACGTCAGGCTCAGTGATCCCGAACAGGTCATGAACAGGGAAGGGCAGCTTCTGGAAGCTGCCCTGGCGTCTCTGGCAGAACAGGCAGAGTCGGCAATCAATCAGGGAGTGAGCCTGATTATTCTCTCGGACAGGAATATCTCCTCCGGTCGGGTTCCTGTGCCGGTTCTCCTGGCTACAGGAGCGGTTCACCATCATCTGGTTCGCGTTGGGAAGAGGGCCAGGGTTGGATTGGTGGTAGAGAGTGGCGAGCCTCGGGAGGTGCACCATGTTTGCACCCTTTTGGGGTACGGTGCCGACGCAATTCATCCCTACCTGGCCTACCAGGCGATCACGCATATGCAGGCCCGGGGAGAGATAGAATCCGGTCTGTCCCGGGAAGAGCTTTTTCATTCCTATCGATCGGCCCTGGAAAAGGGCATGAGGAAGGTCTTCGGAAAAATGGGAATAAGCACCCTGGAGTCCTACAAAGGAGCCCAGATTTTCGAAATTCTGGGGCTCTCACGGGAAGTAGTGGAGCGGTGCTTTGAAGGAACAGCCAGCCGCATAGCCGGTGCAGGCTTCGCCCAGCTTGCTCGGGAGTCCCTCTTGCGTCATCGGATGGCTTTTCCCCTGAGGCCTCCCCTGATCGGTTCTGGCTATCTGGAAGGTGGCGACTATAAGTGGCGTGCCGGAGGCGAGGTGCATCTCTGGGGTCCTCAGGCGATAGCCGATCTCCAGCAGGCGGTGCGGTTTAATGATCGCCAGGCCTTCTCCCGCTTCAGCTCCCGCCAGAACGAGGAGTCCGCTGCCCGGGCTACCCTGCGGGGCCTCTTGTCGTTTCACGATGGGGGACCACCCATTCCTCTGGAAGAGGTAGAGCCCGTGGAAGCAATCATGAGGCGTTTTGTTACGGGGGCCATGAGTTACGGTTCGATCAGCGCCGAGGCTCATGAGGCTTTGGCCGTGGCCATGAACCGGATTGGGGGAAAATCGAATACTGGCGAGGGGGGGGAAGATCCTGCCCGGTTTCACCCCCTTCCGGGAGGGGACAGCAAGCGTTCGGCTATCAAACAGGTCGCTTCGGGGCGCTTCGGAGTGACTATCGAATATCTTGCCAACTCCGACGAGATTCAGATCAAGATGGCCCAGGGAGCAAAGCCGGGCGAGGGGGGGGAGCTGCCGGGTCATAAAGTCTTTGACCGGATTGCAGCCACCCGTCACTCAACCCCGGGGGTGGGGCTTATTAGTCCGCCACCGCACCACGACATCTACTCGATAGAGGATCTGGCTCAGCTTATCTTCGATCTGAAAAACGCCAACGAGGCGGCCCGGATCAGTGTGAAGCTTGTGAGCGAGGTAGGGGTCGGAACCGTTGCGGCCGGTGTGGCCAAGGCCCATGCCGATCACATACTCGTCTCTGGCCACGATGGGGGAACCGGGGCGAGTCCGCTCACGGGGATCAAGAACGCCGGGGTCCCCTGGGAACTGGGGTTGGCCGAGACGCACCAGACTCTGGTGATGAACGATCTGCGAAGCCGTGTGGTGCTCCAGGTTGACGGCCAGATCAAGACGGGGCGTGATGTGGTGATCGCCGCGCTTTTGGGGGCCGAGGAGATGGGGTTTGCCACAAGCGCTCTGATCAGTTTGGGCTGTGTCATGATGCGAAAGTGCGAAAAAAACACCTGTCCCGTGGGAATAGCCACACAAAACGAAAAACTCCGGGAGAAGTTCCAGGGAAAGCCCGAAGATGTGGTGGCGATGATGCAGTTCATCGCCCAGGAGACTCGAGAGATCATGGCACGCTTGGGGTTTCGGCGTTTCGACGAGATGGTGGGCAGGAGAGATCTCCTGCGAATGAGTTCGGGCAGGAAAAACTGGAAGAGCGCCGGTGTTGATCTTTCGGACTTGCTGGCGCCACTGGCTGTTTCCCCGGAGCATTCCGGTGTGATCTGTTGCCAGCCCCAGAACCATGGCCTGGAAGATATCCTGGACCGGGCAATCCTTGCCCAGGTGGAGCCGTTGCTCGATCCGGCCGGCGGCTCGGGTCCCGGGGAACCGATATCTCTGGAGTTCGCCTTGGAAAATACCGACCGATCGGTGGGGACCTTTCTGAGTAACCAGATAGTCACTCGTCTGGCGCCGCAGGGGCTGGAGCCGGACTCAATTCATATCCGTCTCCGGGGAAGCGCCGGGCAGAGTTTCGGTGCCTGGCTGGCTCGGGGTGTCACCCTGGAGCTTGAGGGCGAGGCCAACGATTACGTGGGAAAGGGCCTTTCGGGAGGGCGGGTGATCGTCTATCCGCCCCGGGAGTCTGCCTTTGCAGCCGAGGAGAACGTGATCGTGGGAAATGTGGCCTTCTATGGAGCGACCTCGGGAGAGGCTTTTGTGCGAGGCCTGGCGGCGGAACGATTTTGCGTGCGGAACTCCGGGGCCTGGGTTGTTGTTGAAGGTCTGGGCGATCATGGTCTGGAGTATATGACCGGGGGACGTGCTCTCGTTCTGGGAGAGGTGGGGAAAAACTTTGCCGCCGGCATGAGCGGTGGGGTAGCCTGGGTTTGGGATCCCCTGAAGATGTTGCCCCAGCTGATCAATCCGGAGATGGTTGAGCTTTCCCCTCTGGACCGGTTTGACGAGGAAGAATTGCTTCCGCTCCTGCGTCGTCACCAGGGGTACACCGGAAGTGTTCGTGCCCGGCAACTTCTGGATGACTGGCCTCTGGCACGGGAGCGTTTTGTCCGGGTAATCTCGCCGGCCTATCGGGGAGTAATGGAAACCCTTCGGGAGCGGAGCTCTGGTGATCTTCGCCTTCCTGGCATCAGCCAGGGAAACTCTCCGAAGGCTGATCAGAAAGAGGAGGTCCTTCATGGGTAAGCCCACCGGTTTCATGGAATATTCCCGGAAGGTGGCTGGTTCTGTTCCTCCCGGGCAACGTCTGGAAGGGTTCTACGAGTTCAAGAGTCCCCTGGATCGGAAAGACCAGGAAGAGCAGGGTGCCCGGTGCATGGATTGCGGGGTTCCCTTCTGCCAGTCTGACTATGGGTGTCCTGTAGATAATCTTATTCCCGAATGGAACGACCTCATCTATCACGGGCGGTGGGAAGAGGCGTTTTACCGGTTAATGAAAACGAACAATTTTCCCGAATATACCGGGAGAGTCTGTCCTGCTCCCTGTGAGCACGCCTGCGTGCTTGCCATGAACGATCCTGCTGTAACGATAAAGGAAAACGAAGCGGCGATCATCGACTGGGGCTACGAGGCGGGCCTCATGACGCCCCGTATTCCTGCTGTCCGCACGGGGAAGAGCGTTGCGATTGTGGGAAGCGGTCCGGCCGGTCTCGCCGCTGCGGATCAGTTGAATCAGGCCGGTCATCAGGTAACGATGTTCGAGCGGGCAGACCGCCCCGGGGGATTGCTTATGTACGGAATCCCCGCCATGAAACTCGATAAAAAGCTGGTTCAGCGTCGCAATAATCTGCTCCAGGCCGAGGGGGTAATATTTCGCACCGGCGTGGATGTGGGGCGTGATGTGTCCCTGAAAGAACTTCAGCGGGAGTATGACGCCGTGCTTCTTGCCTGCGGGGCCACCAAGCCCAGGGATCTGCCTGTGGCCGGGAGAGACCTGTCGGGGGTAACCTTCGCCATGGACTATCTTACCCTTTCCACCCGCCGGGTTCTTGATTCATCCTGGAGCATCCCCGAAGAGCTTTCGGCGCAGGGTAAACGGGTTGTGGTTATCGGCGGAGGCGATACCGGGAACGATTGTCTTGGTACGGCTCTGCGTCAGGGCTGTTCTTCAGTTCTGAACCTGGAGATACTTCCCCAGCCTCCGCTGGATCGAACTCGGGAGATGCCCTGGCCGGCCTTTGCCCGAACCTTGAAAAGCGACTACGGCCATGAGGAGGCTTCGGCCACCTTCGGAGATGATCCGCGACTCTTTTCCCGCAGAACGCTTCGTTTTGTAGGGGATAAAATTGGCCGCCTTCGCGGTGTTGAGACGATCCAGGTCCGATGGGAGAAGGAGCCTGGTGAAACTCCCCGGCCAGTGGATCTGGCCGGCACGGAAGAGGTTCATCCCGCCGATATGGTTCTTCTGGCGCTGGGGTTTGTGGGTCCCGAGGAATATCTTGTGGGGGATTTTCCCCTGGATCGGGACGGTCGAGGGAACTTTCAGGCCGAAGAGGGGCATTTTCTCTCCTCGAAGCCTGGAATTTTTGTGGCAGGGGATGCACGACGGGGGCAAAGTCTGGTAGTGTGGGCTATCAAGGAAGGGCGCGGTGCCGCTCGGGAAATAGACCGGTATCTCATGGGGTTCTCGGAGTTACCCTAGGTTTTCGCCAGGGGCGAGATGGACCCGGCTGTGCCGGGCTTGACGTACCGGGCATAAAACGGTTAAATGGCGTGTTCATAAAGCGGGAGAGTAATCGATGTACGCATTGGTAGAAATTAAAGGCAGACAGTACAAGGTAGCGCAGGACAGTGTGATCAAGGTTGATCTCCTGGGGTCAGAAGAGGGAGCCGACGTGGAGTTCCCCAAGGTTCTGATGGTGCGCACCGAAAAGGACATTACCCTGGGGAAACCCTACGTAGAGGGTGTGGCGATCAAGGCGACGGTAGAAAGCAACGGTCGTGATCCCAAGATCATCGTCTACAAAAACAAGCGCCGGAAAAATTATCGGCGGACCCAGGGGCACCGGCAGCACTACTCGCTGATCCGGGTCAAAGAAATCGCCGGGGTAGCATGATCTCCGTGTCGGTTCGTACAAGGGATGGAATCCCGGTACGAATCGAGGCAAACGGGCATGGCCTGAGAGGTGCCGATCACCGCAGTGCATCCTGCGCTGCGGTTTCGGCTGTGCTGAAGGGGCTGGGAGTTGTCCTGGTGGAGAACTCTTCCTGCACGGTCCAGGGGAGCGTTGCAGGGCCCGGGGCGTTTGTCCTGACGGTAAAGGATTGTCGCGATCAGGCCTGGTTGCAAGGGGTCGCGGATCTGCTCGGGCAAACGCTGCAGGAGATCGCTCTGGCCTGGCCCGAAGAGGTCTGCTTTTCGGCAGACGAGTTGTCAAAGACCGAGTTTTCAAGAATCGAGGAGAACAGCGATGGCACATAAAAAAGGCGGCGGAAGTTCCAAAAACGGACGAGACTCCAACTCACAACGGTTGGGAGTCAAGAAGTTTGGTGGCGAGCTTATCCGGGCTGGCAGTATTATCATCCGCCAGCGGGGAACCAAGGTTCACCCTGGTGACGATGTGGGTCGTGGAAAAGATGATACCCTTTTTGCAAAAGCTGATGGCAGGGTGAAGTTTCATACCCGTCGTGGCAAAAAGGTCGTTTCTGTAGAGTCGGTGTAACCGACGGAAGGATACCCGTTCTGTTTGTAGACGAGGCAAAAATTCTGGTTCGTTCCGGAAAGGGCGGAGCAGGCGCGGTCTCGTTCCGGCGGGAGAAGTATGTCCCCCGGGGCGGTCCCGACGGAGGAGACGGCGGACGGGGCGGGAATGTAGTCTTCCGCGTAAAAAGCAACGTGAAAACGCTGTCGTATATACGTATGCGGCAGCGTTTTTTTGCTCAAAACGGTCGCCCCGGTGCCGGACGCAACAAAACCGGTTCCGCCGGAGAAGATGTGGTGATCGAGGTGCCGCCGGGGACGGTGGTATCGGATCTGGAAACAGGCGAGCGCTTGCTCGATCTTGTTACAGAGCACCAGGAAGCGATCTTGCTTGAGGGCGGTCGTGGCGGCAAGGGTAATGCCCATTTCAAGTCATCACGGCATCAGACGCCCCGGTTCTCCCAGCCCGGAGAAGAGGGGGAGGACCGTTCCGTGAAGGTGGAGATCCAGGTTATCGCCGATATAGGTTTTGTGGGGTTACCCAACGCAGGGAAATCCACGCTCCTGAAGGTGCTCACTGCGGCAGACCCGAAGATCGGCAACTACCCCTTCACCACAGTGATCCCCAACTTGGGCGTGATGCATCATTTTGAGCGCGATGTGGTTCTTGCTGACATTCCCGGTCTGATCGAGGGCGCGGGAAGCGGTGCTGGTCTGGGAACCCGGTTTTTGAAGCATATCGCCCGGACACGTGGACTCGCCTTTGTTCTGGATGCCGGAGAACCCGACATGGCCCGGGCTTTCTCAATCCTTACCCATGAACTGGGCGTTTTCTCCCAAGCTCTTCTGGAGAAACCGTTCCTGGTGGTGGTGACGAAAACCGATCGTTTCCGCACAGAGGAGATAGATCGGGATGAGGTCGATCTCTTCAGGGCCTCTCTGCCCGGCGGCGTGCCGGTGGTGGAGGTCTCGGCCCTGGCCCGGGAAAATCTGGATGATCTTCGGGCAGCGCTGTGCGAGCTTGCGAATGTGCCGGAAGAGCAACCCGAAGAAGGACCACGAGGAGGGGCCGGAGGTCTCGCTTCCCGGGAAACCCCGGTGCGCCCGGATGCTCCCGCAGAGGACGATGCCCCCCGGGCTGTTCCTCCTGGCAGAGCGCTCTGGGATGGACTGGAACCCCGGGAGGGGTGACCATGGCGGGGGTGCGGTGCTATCAGGCCTTCCTGGGGGGGTCCTTTGATCCAATTCATTTGGGTCATCTCCATGCGCTGAGGGCGGTAAAGGAAGCCAGGCCCGGAGACAACATTCTTCTGATCCCGGCGAGGTTGAATCCCCTGAAAGAGCGAGCCCCCCATGCCGGGGATGCCCAGAGACTGGAGATGGTCCATCGGGCCACGGTTGACTGGGAGTGGTGCGGTGTGAGCTCCGTTGAGATCGACCGCCCCGGACCCTCGTACACGGTGGACACTGTGGAACACCTTCTTCAGAAGGGAGTTCTGGCGCCGTCTCCGGGAATGATCGTGGGGGATGATCTCTTGCAGGAACTGCCCCGGTGGCATGCCTTTCCCCGCCTTCTGGAGACGGTGGTATTGCTGGTTCTTCAGCGGGATCTCCAGGTCCAGGCTGTTCAGCGCTTTTGTGACTCCTATCCCGCGGCCCGGGTGGTGGCGATCCCCGGGGATCCGCTGAGAGTATCTTCCACGGAGATACGTCGGGGACTGAGTGAACGGGCCTCCCGTGATTCCGTGGCTCACCTTCTGCCAGAGGCGGTGTATGAGTTCCTTTGCCGACATGATTCCTGTTATTGAACGCCTGGAGCGAGAGCTTCCCCGTTTTCTCTCGCCCGATCGCTATTCCCACACCCTGCGGGTGAGGCAGGTGGCGGAGGCTTTGGGGCGGCGATTTTCCCTGCCTCTCCTTCCTGTAGGGCTTGCAGCCCTGGCGCATGATCTGGAACGTGACCGGAGTCACTCGGACTTGCTCTCCTGCGCCAGGGAGCGGGGTATTCCCTTGGCCAGACGTGATCTGGCGCATCCTGTGTTGCTCCATGGGCCTGTGGCTGCCGATCGGCTGCGCAGGGAGTATCACGTTGTCGATGAAGCGGTTCTGCAGGCTGTTCGCCATCATACATTGGGGCATCCCTGCTTTGCCGAACCGTCTCACCAGGTGGGGCAAGTTCTCTTTGTGGCTGATTTCTGTGATCCTCTCCGTGCCAGTGTTGATGGCGCGATGCAGGAAGAAATTCTGGCCCTGGCCGATCTGCCTTGCATGGTTCGGGAGGTAATTGCCAGGACCCGCGCGATCTTTGGAGAACTTGAAGAACCGACGGAGCAGTTGTATGCTCGACTGAACGGAGTGAACGGAAATGGCGCGTAACGGACTTAATGCAACAACGGTATTTCTTGCGATCATCTTCGCGGCTCTTGTGATTACCTTGGGGTTTCTGTTCTTTCAATTGCGCACCGATGCGGTAAGCGCTTCTGTGGCAGAGGATCCCATGGTGCGGGTTCTGGTGGTGGCTCATGATGAGACCGCCCCTTTTCTTTCGTTCCTGCTCTTTGCACATGCAAAAACCGGGCGGGGGGCGGTTCTGGATATTCCGGGATCGGTAGGCGGAGTTCTGCGTCCCCTGGGAAGGGTGGATAGTATCGATGCCCTTTTTAATCCGGCCGATACCCATCTGTATCGCAGGCAGGTTGAATCTCTTGCCGGAACGACGATTCCCTTCGTCTTGACCTATTCTGCCGATCAGCTGATCGATTTTATCGATCTTCTTGGAGGTCTCGATATTTTTGTTATTTCTGATTATCGGGATCATGCCGGTTCGGATCCGATGTTGCTGCCCTCCGGGACAGTGCGCCTGGATGGCGAGAAGGCGGTTCGCTATCTTCGGAAAGAAGGGGATCTATCGGGGGATTTGGAGCAGGTGGGGCGGCGACAGGCCTTTGTGCAGGCCTTGTTGAGAGAGATCCAGACGAGCGCTGACTTTTTGCAGCATCGCCAGGTCGTCCCCCTTCGGGACCAGCTTATCGAAACATCCCTGGAGTCGAGAGGGTTGAGCGTCCTTTTTGATATTCTTGGAAGAATGGACCCTGATCGAATTATCCGGCGGCGTATTCAGGGAACTCTTCGCCAGGTCGAGGTGGAAGGAGAGTCCAGGGAGTTGCTGTTTCCTCATTTCGAGGGGCAGTGGTTGAAACAGACGGTGCAGCAGATATTTACAGCCCTTCAGAATGTAGAAGTGGCAAGCGGCCAGGAAATTCCTGTGGTCCTGGAGGTTCTCAATGGAACGTCCAGAACCGGTTTGGCGCGACGGACAGCTGATTACCTCCAGGAGATGGGGTTCGATGTGCAGGGTGTGGGAAACGCCGAAACGTCGTCTCTGGAGCACACCGTTGTGATCGATCGTCGGGGACTGGGAGACACGGCAGCGCAGGTAGCAGAGGTGATCGGCACCCGGCGGGTCGTAAAAGAGATTATTCCGGAGAGTAGCGTCGATGTGACGCTCATATTGGGAGGGGATTTTGATGGAAGAGCAGTACGGACTTCTGGACAGTAGCAGCGCGGCCCGTGAGGTTGCCCGATTTCTCGACGAGTTGGGGGCAACCGATGTGATCGCCCTGGATATCAGTTCCCAGTCGGCCTTTACTGACGCTTTTGTGATAGCCGAGGCAAACAGCCGTGGGCAACTGCAGGGGTTTCAGAGGCAGGTAGAGGAGCGGTTGTTTGAGCTGGGTTTGCTCGCTTCGAACCACCGGAAACGGGGTGACGAGAGCGGTTGGTATCTAATCGATTGCGGATCGGTTATCGTTCATCTCATGCTGCAGGAGCAGCGGGAGTTCTATGGGCTGGAGAGGCTCTGGTACGATGCCACAGTTCTCTGGAAGGAAGGGAATACTCCCGGCCAGGAAGGAGAAAAAAAGATCGACCAGGGAGCAGAGGCGTAAAGACGGAAATTTGTTTGACACCTCCCGAGGGGCTTGTATACTGGAAGGATATGAATCGGTTCGCGCAGGAGCCTAACAATGGAGATAACTGATATTCGTGTGCGTCGTGTAGGCGGAGAGGGAAAGCTCAAGGCGTACGTAACGGTGACCTTTAGCGATTGTTTCGTGGTTCACAACATTAAAGTAATTCACGGGAGGGGAGGGGTCTTCATCGCGATGCCAAGCCGCAGAACCAACGCCGGTGAGTACAAGGATGTGGCTCATCCGATCAATTCCGATTTCCGGACGACCCTGCAAAACGAGATCCTCCGAGCCTACAAGGCATCCCTGGAAGACGGGCCTCCTTCCTCCAACGGGGATGATGACGCCGCTTTTTCCGAGGAGTAGCGCACTCCCTTGCTTCCAGCGCTTGGCTGGCTTACTCTTGACCAGATGCCCCTTCCCGGGGTAGGGTTTCGCCTCGGTTGAGAGACGGTGGGGCGTCGCCAAGCGGTAAGGCACCGGGTTTTGATCCCGGCATGCGCAGGTTCGATTCCTGCCGCCCCAGGAAGACCGTTCATTGTTTCAAGGAGTTTTCAGCATGGCACAGACAATTCTTCGCGGCGAGCCGCGGACAGAAACCGGAAAAGGCGGGGCCCGGAAATTGCGGCGCGATGGGCGCATCCCGGCTGTCGTCTATGGTCACACCGAACCGGTTCATTTTTCGGTGAGCAGTCGCGATTTTTTCAAGACCTTCAACACCGTTTCGGAGAGCACTATCGTGACTCTTGAGGTTGGCTCCAGCCATCGGGATGTTCTCATCAAGGAATACGACGAGGACATTACCACGGGCAACATAGTCCATCTCGATTTCTACGAGGTGGAGAAGGGCAAGAAGTTGCGCACCCATGTGGCGATCGAACTGACCGGTTCTCCGGCTGGTGTTCGCGAGGGTGGTATCCTGGATCATAACCTTCACCAGGTGGAGATCGAGTGTCTTCCCAAGGATATCCCGGAGCACATCGTGATCGATGTCAGTGGTCTTGGCAGAGATGAGTCGATTCATGTGAGTGATATTGTCCTCTCCGAAGGAGTTCGGATTCTTACCGCTCCCGAGCAGACCATTGCTTCCATCGTTATGCCCCGGGCCGAGGTTGAGGCCGAAGAGGGTGATGACGAAGGCGCGGGCGAAGTTTCGGCAGAGTAAGGCCTCTTTGGCTGCACCGCTGATTCTTGTCGGTCTGGGAAATCCCGGGCCGGACTACGATCAAACCCGGCACAACGTCGGGTTTGATTTTGTTGACCGCCTTGCGGATTCTATGGGCCTCCCCTGGCGGAGGCCCTGGTTTCGCCCCTTTCATATAGCCCGATCCTCTGCCGTGGTCCTTGTGAAGCCCCGGACGTACATGAACCGGAGTGGCCGGGTGTTTCCGTATCTTCTCTCCCGGTTTCAGGTTTCGCCAGCTCAAGTGTGCGTTGTTGTGGACAACATGGATCTTCCCGTGGGGGAAGTTCGCATGAAGCGCAAGGGAAGCCCTGCGGGGCACAACGGGCTAAAATCGATCCACGCCGTTCTGGGGAGCGATGACTACCCTCGTCTGTATGTGGGAATCGGCAGGCCTGGCGCCGGCGCAGATACGGTAGAGCACGTGTTGGGTTCCTTCAACCCTCAGGAGCGTCTTCGGGTTGAGGCAGCCTTTGAGCGAATCCTTCCCCTGTTTACGGGAACCGAAGGGCTTTCCCTGGATCAGCAAATTTCCGCTGTCAACGATCTGCGCCGCCCCCCCCCGGAGGATGAAGCCCTTCTTCAGGGTCTCCCCCGGTGAGCTCCGCTTCTTCACCGACCCATCCTGTAGAGATCCTGGTGGCACGGAACCTTCTGGAGCTGAAGGTGAACCGGGATGCGCCGCTTGTTGTGGCCTGCTCCGGTGGAATCGACAGCGTGGCCCTGACCCGGGCTGTTGCCGTGCGCCAGCCCCTGGTGATTGCCCACATTGATCATGGCCTTCGCGAGGCCTCTTCCCGGCAGGAAGAGTGTCGATGCGTTGACTGCCTTGGTGAAATTCTCGCTGCTCCGGTTATGCGGAGAGGTGTTTCCCCCGGCATGATTACGGCTCGGGCAGCCAGGGAAGGGCGAAGTCTGGAAGAAGTGGCCCGTGAGGAACGTTATCGCCTGCTTCTGGAAATTCTTCAAGAGACAGCCCGGGAGACCGGCGCCGATCCTGTATTGCTCACGGCTCACCACCTTCAGGACCAGCTGGAGACCTTCGTGATGAAGGTTTTCTCGGGGAGGTCTCCCCTGGGGCTTCTGGGCATACCCCGGGATCGCTGGCTGACAGGGGACGATGAAGGAGCGCTCGTCCGGTTCAGGGTGGTTCGCCCCCTTTTGGGGTGCCGTCGCCAGGAACTGAAGGATTACGTCCGGCAGTCGGGGCTCCCCTGGTTTCACGATCCAACAAACGATGATCTCCTTCATCTGCGAAACAGGGTGCGCCTTCGGGCTGTGCCTGTGCTGGAGGATATTTTTTCTCCCTCCGATGTCGCCCTCCGGACCGCTTCCTTTCTTCAGGAGCTGGATCTTCTGAGGGAGGGGCTGCGGGCCCTGATTCCCCCCGAGGCCTGGGGGGAGTTTGGTCAGCAGGGCTGGTCGCTTGATGCAGGTCTCTTTCGCTCCCTTCCCCGGGCGGCGCGGGAACTGGTGCTCCGGGAGGCGGTATACCGCCTTGCTCCGGGGAATCGGGTCTCCTTTCGTCCCTTTCGGGGGTTGGCCGGGGAAGATCTGTCGGTTGTTGCAGGGGGACTCAGGGCGTTTTTTCGCGATGGACGTCTTCAGATTCGTCGGGCGGTTGTCCGTCCCGTCTCGATTGGTTACCTTTGGGTGGTCGACACTGAGCTCCGGATTCGCCTAGTCTGTGAGGGGCGCTCTACGGTGCATGCTGTCGAGGAGGCTCCTGCCCGAAGGGGCGGGTGGCATCTGGGGCCGGTGATCCCTCCGGTGGTTTTGCGCTCCCGGCGGAAGGGGGAGCGGGTCTTCCAGAGGGGGAAGCAGCGTGAGGTTGCCCGTATTCTGGAATCATCAGGGGTTTCGCCTCTGGTTCGGGCGTGCGCACCGGTGGTGGAAGATCAACGCGGGGTTGTAGCTCTCTTGGGTCAGACTTCACCCCTTTGTATCCGTGATGGGGTACAGTATACTCACGACATACACGCGCGGCCTTCGGGGTTTGTTACTCTGGAGGTTGCTTATGAGGAAGCTGAAGACTATGCAGAACGGGAATGACAAGGATCCTCTGGACGACCAGAAGGGCAACGGGGGATCAGATAATCGTGGCGGCAAAAAAACCATGAAAAACAACAACGATAATAACCGCGATAACAACAACTTCAACTTTAATTTCAGGAATAATCGGTTCGCTCTGGTTTTTCTGGTCGCTCTTCTGGGTATGTTCTTGATGATGCTCTTCTCCAATACCCAGACGGTGGGGCAGGAAATCCCCTACTCCCAGTTCATGGGATATCTGAAGGAGGGGCAGGTTGAAACGGTTCGCATTGTAGATCAGACCGAGATCCAGGGGACGCTTCGCACCAGGGATGGGGAGAGCCGTTCCTTTACAACGAACATCCCCTATTTTGATGACGACCTCATACGAATCCTCCAGGAGCAGGGGGTCCGGTTTTCCGGAGCACCTCGTCCGGTCTCTCCCTTTCAGATGCTGGCAGAACTGTTCCCCTGGATGATAGGGTTCTTTTTTATCTGGTTCATGTTTCGCCAGCTTCAGGGAAGCGGAAACCGGGCGTTCTCTTTTGGTAAAAGCAAGGCCAAACGGTATCTGGAAGAGGGTATCAAGATAACCTTCTCCGATGTGGCGGGGCAAAGCGAGGCAAAGTACGAGCTTCAGGAAATTGTCGAGTTCCTCAAAAGCCCCGACAAATTTACCCGTATCGGGGCAAAGATTCCCAAGGGAGTGCTCCTGGTAGGGATGCCCGGAACGGGTAAAACCCTTCTCGCCAAGGCCTGTGCCGGTGAGGCTGGTGTCTCTTTTTTCCATATGAGTGGCTCCGATTTTGTGGAAATGTTCGTGGGTGTGGGAGCCAGCCGGGTGCGGGATCTTTTTGAACAGGGGAGAAAGAGCGCCCCCTGCATCATTTTCATCGACGAGCTTGACGCGGTCGGCCGAACGCGTGGGGCCGGTTACGGCGGGGGCCACGATGAGCGGGAACAGACCCTCAACCAGATGTTGGTAGAGATGGACGGCTTTGATACCAAGGCAGGTGTTATTGTCCTGGCGGCGACAAACAGGCCCGATGTTCTCGATCCCGCTATCCTTCGGCCCGGTCGTTTTGATCGACAGGTGACGGTGGATATGCCCGATGTTCAGGAGCGGGAGGCGATCCTGGCTGTTCATTGTGCAAAGATCAAGCTTGATACCTCGGTGAACCTCAATCGCTTCGCCCGGGCAACGCCAGGATCCAGTGGCGCTGATCTGGCAAACCTGGTGAACGAGGCGGCTCTCTACGCAGCTCGCAAGAACAAAGACCTGGTGGAGGCTGAGGATTTTGAGGAAGCTCGCGACAAGTTGCTCATGGGAGTTGCCCGAAAGTCGAGAATCATCAACGATGAGGAAAAACTCAAGACAGCACGCCACGAGGCGGGGCACGCCCTCCTTCATTATTACCTGGAACATGCTGATCCTCTTCATAAGGTGACGGTGATTCCCCGGGGCCGAGCCCTTGGGGTGGCCTTCTCCCTGCCCGAACAGGACAGCTACAGCAAAGGATCGGGATATTTGCGGGACCGGATAAAGATCTCTTTTGGCGGATACATCGCGGAACGCCTTTTTTATCAGGACACCACCACGGGAGTTCAAAACGATCTCAAGCAAGCCACTGACATGGCCCGTCGCATGGTGACGGAGTGGGGGATGAGTAGCCTGGGGCCGGTCTCTTTTGGTCAGGAAGACGAGCCTATCTTTCTTGGAAAGCAGATAGCTACCCACAAGGATTACTCCGAAAGCACCGCCAATGCGATTGATAGCGAGGTCCGGAAGATCCTTGAGGATTGCTTCCGGGAAGCCGAAGAAATTCTTCAGGAGCATCAGGATAAGCTGGAACTCCTGGCGGCAACCCTCGTCGAGAAAGAAACCTTGTCGGATAACGAGATACGGGAGCTCTTCGGGTTCCCGCTGGTTACGAACCACAATGATCCTCTCGCGAGTCCCGCCACAGAAACGCCACAGACTGAGTCTCGTGAGGAAGGTCCTCAAGAGGCTGATCCTCATGCGGAAGAGGAGAATCATCCCGGAAACAGCCCTGGGTCAGACCAGGGGGAAGAGGATGATCAGGGAGGTTCCGGTGAAACCGAGAAAAATTCCCAGGATTCAGACACCGAAGGAGATGCCGATTCCGGGCAGGATCGCTCCGAGTAGATTTCTTGTTTGTGCGGTTCTGCTCCTTCTCTTTGGAGGAGTGTCCCTCCAGGTCTTCTCAGCGCCCCTCTCCTTCGAGGGAGGGATTTCCCGGGATCTTCTGGAAGAGGCTCGGGCGGTTTTTGAAGCGGGTGATCGGGAGACGGCGCAGTTTCTTCTGCGCCGGGCCTACGGAGTGGATCCCGAAACGGGTGATCCCCTCTTTCTCCTGGCCCGGATGCTTCCCCAAGACCGGTTGCACTCCTCCCTGCGGGAGCGCCTGTTGCAAAAATCAAGGGACCTTTCTCTTCGGGAGACTTCCCTGGAGTTGATTGTGGCGGAGCTGGCACAGCTTTTGATAGAGACCAATCGCCCTGCCCAGGCCCGGCAACTCCTGGAGGATTTTCATGACAGCCGAAACGAGCCGGGCGAGGGAGCGCTCGCGGTGGCTCTGAAAATGGCCCGTTCCGCTGATTCGGAGATGCCCCAACATCCCGGTCCGGAGGAATTAGATGCGCTGGATTACCTCTTCCTGAAGGCCCTTCTCGAAACAGAGCCCTTCTGGGTCTTTTCGGCCTTGATGCAGCGGTTCCGCTCCCGTTTTCCCCGGGACCGGGCCCTGGCAACCATGGATTTCGAGCGTTCGCGCCGGGTGAGCTTGGGGCAGCTCGAATGGCTCGAAGCAGCCCTGGCTGAGCCTCCAGGAGATATCCAGGAGCAACTTGATCTAGCCCGGGCCATAGGCGCTGTCCTGTCTCATTTTCCCCACACCCTCTCCGGTCAGGCGGGGCGGACCCGGCACCATCTGACTCGCTGGTATTATTACCTGGGTGGAGAGGATCCTCTCTTCGCTGTGCCCTTTCTTTTAGACGTTCCCGGGGTGCCTGGGGAAGACTTTGCCCTTTCCCGGGAAACACGCTCTCTGGTCGAGCAGGCGCTTCACGAGGGGGACAAGCGTCTCTGGGAAGCTGCCTCACAAACCCTTCGCCGAAACGATCCTCAGGAGCGATCGTGGAAGGATGGACCCTTTCCCCCGGGGGGGCTCTTTGGACCTGTTTGGGATCAGATCTCGGGAGATCAGACGGTCAGGCTTTTTCTTCATGATACGCCTCGCCTCGGGCTTGAAGAGTATCATTTTGAGGACCGGAGCCTTGCCGCCTGGAAACGGGACAGAACCGGCGATGGTCTTTTTGACGAGGTTCTCCTTTTCTCCGGGGGGGCTGAAGGCAACCTGGTTTTCTTCTTCCGCCAGAGCTACAACCAGGATCAGGACCGGGTGGACGGCGCAAAACAGGAGCAGCCTGAGAGCGTCCTTGGGGTGTACTATTCCCGCTATCCTTTGGTATCCAGGGTGGTTCGTTACCATCTGGACCGTGAGGAAGAGGGCCAGGGATCACGGTGGAGTGAGGTTCCCCCTGCCGAGCGGGTGTGCCCGTCCCGAAGTGTTCTCTGGATTCCGGCACGGCCTGTGCCTCATGACATCGGGTTGCGCCTGGAAGAGACGGATGGTTTCGTCACGGACCTTCCTTCCCGGGTCGGAGGAGAGCCCTTCTCCCTCTGGAATGGTCTGGCCGGGCGTGTTACCTTGACCCCCAGAGATGACCGCTTTCTTCGTCAGCTCGGGTCCGACGATGCCCGAACCCTCAATAGTCATCAGGCTCGGGAGGCGACGGAGCAGTTGCGGGAATTGGGAGTGATACGATGAGAAGCAATCAACGAAAGTCTTCGTTTCTGGTGATATCTATGGTGCTGGCGGCCTGTGCGCTGGCGGGATGCGTCTCCTCCGGTCCCGATCAGTTTGGCCCCCCCCTGGACAGAAGAGACCTTGTGGTGCAACGGGTAGAGCAACACCTGGAGGAAGGAAAGGTGGGTGCCGCTATCGACCGCCTTACCTACGGCCTGCACCGGGAGTTGCTGGAACCGGAGTGGGTTCGGGAAACTCTTCAGGGCGTTTTTGGGCAGTGGCATGAGGAGTACCGGCAGGCTCTGGCTGATGAGGATTACAGCCTGGCGCTTCAGGCTCGCTGGAACCTGGCCGTCCTTCAGGAAGACCCCCTCAACGTAGGGACCAAGGCGCCACCGGAGCTCCTTCAGGAAGATTCTCTCTCCCGGGACGATTTGCTTCTCCGTTGGGCCGGGCAGGAGCTGGATCGTGAAGAGCCTGTCCTGGCGCTCTATCTCCTGCTTCGTCGCTCTACCCTGGATGATCTTGGTCAGGACGAAGCACTGCGTTTTCTGGAAATTGCCCGGACCTTTAATAACGATGAAGCGGCAGAGCGGATTCTGAAAGCTCTGAAGGAACGTGACGAGGGTGATGATCTGCCGCCGCTCATTGCGGTCTCTTCCCGAACGCCGCCGGAAATGCTCGCCGGGACCGTTACGGTTTGGGTAAACCGGGGGATGAGGATCTCCCAGGGCGTAGGAGTCCCCGATCGCGGAATCGGAAGCGGGTTTTTCATCGATCCCCGGGGGTATTTGCTGACAAATTACCATGTCATCTACAGCGAGGTTGATCCTACCTACAACGGGTTTTCCCGGCTCTACGTGAAACTTGCCGGCCGTCCCAATGAGCGGATTCCTGCAAGGGTGATCGGGTATGATCGCGTCTTTGATCTGGCTCTCCTGAAGGTGGAGCTGGATGCACCCTATGTCTTCTCTCTCAGCGATACGCGACGTCTTACTCCCGGGGAAAGAGTCCTTGCTTTGGGATCCCCCGGGGGGCTCGACAGCACCATAACAGCAGGAATTGTCTCTGCTGAAGGTCGGCGGTTCTTCCAGATGGGGGAGGCTGTCCAGATCGATGCTCCTGTGAACCCCGGAAACAGCGGTGGGCCCCTCATATTGCCCGATGGACAGGTAGCGGGAATCGTCTTTGCAGGAATACCGCAGTTCGAAGGGGTCAACTTTGCTATTCCTTCCTACTGGGTGCGGCATTTTTTTCCTCGCCTTTTCCTGGGAGGAGAGGTGGTTCACCCCTGGCTTGGCTTTGCCGTTCATGCCGGTCGGGAAGGGCTCCGGGTCGTCTACGTTGCTCCGGGGTCTCCCGCCCACCGGGCCGGTGTTCGGGAGGGGGAAATCCTGCGTTCGATCCAGGGTCGTCCTGTGAAGACTCTCTCCTCGGCGCAGGACATTATCCTGGAGCGACGTCCCGGGGATCTTTTACACACCCGATGGTCCAGGGAAAACCGAAGGGAAGAAATATCCCGGGTGATCGCCCTGGACTCCCGTCCTTTCAGCCCCGTTGAGGAGGCTCTAAAGAGGCAGCCTATTGAGGCCCTGTTTCCTGTTCTCTTCGGTATGAACGTGGAGGAGATATCCAGTCCTCCCTGGGGACCCGACTATGTAATAACCGAGGTTTTTCCCGGAACATCGGCCGATGAGTCCAGCCTCTCACCAAACGACCCCTTCTCGTTGCGCAACTGGCGCGTTGATACCGATCTTCGGGCCGCTTTCATTCAGATCGTGATCAAAAAGCGAAAAGCCGGTTTCCTTGAGAGTGGTCTTCAGCTCGGGTCTTTTCTCGAGACCGATTCTTTCCTCTAATTAAATTTGTCTGGCCTCTTTCGGGAGTTTTTTCCCCTCGGGAAGGCAAAGTATCGCCGTTCTGTCTTATACTACTGATGGTGCGTGTTGCCGGTCACCTGGGGTTGGTGTTTCCGGTGGCGCGATATTTCGAGCAGAATTTCCTTGGGATGTCTGCGGTAAGCGAGGACGGGATGAGTTCGAATGTCAAAGTGGTAAATCTGGTTGGGGCTGTTACCCTGACGACCGTCGAAGCCAGGGCCGAAGAGATCCGGCAGGCCTTTGAGACGGTGCCCATGGTGTTAATAAGTCTCAGTCAGGCCGATGAAATAGATCTAGCCGGCATACAGCTCCTCTACGGAGCACGCCGGTACGCCGAAGCTCAGGGGAAAGAGTTGCATATCACGGGAGCGGTACCCGACCAGGTCGCCCGGCGGCTGTATCAGGGCGGGTTCATTGCAGAAATGGTCCGTGAAGGGCGTCAGCTTGATCAGACGCTCTCGGGTTTTGCAAAAACGGGGAACCTCCATGATTGACGGTTTTCAGGAAAGTTTTCGTACCGAAGCGCGGGAGCTTCTGAACGGTCTGGAGCAGTCCCTGCTGGAGCTGGAACAGAATCCGCAGGATTCCGAGAACATCGCTGCGGTATTCCGGGTGATGCATACCATCAAAGGATCGGCCGGGATGTTCGGGTTCGATAAAATCTCGGCCTTTGCACACCATGTGGAGTCCAGTTTGCAGGAGGTGCGTGACGGTATTGTCCCGGTAACGGAGGACTTGGTAGATGCGACTCTCCATTGCCGGGACCATATTCTGTTCATGCTGGATGAGCCTGATGATCCCTCAGGATCGGTGCGCTCTCGGGAGCTCCAGGATATGCTGGCTTCAATTGTTTCCATATCCCGGGAGCAGATTCCGGAGCGCGGGGAGGACGCCGGCGGGGACGGGGTTTCCTCGAAGGAGACTGAATCTGACCCGGAGTTCGGAGAAGACACCTCCTCTCCGGTGCCATCTTCCCCCGGCTCTTCCCTGAAGGAGACGTCATCCAGGGAACCCTCCGAGTCAGCCCCTCCCGAGACGTGGTTTATCCGCTTTTCTCCCCACCGGGAAATCATGAGAAACGGCACCAATCCTTTGCTTCTCCTGGAAGAACTCCAGGGGCTTGGGTCCTGTACCGTCGTGGCTCATACCGGAAAAATTACCAGTCTCGAGGCGGTTGAAGCCCTGGACTGCCTTGTCTCATGGGATATTTTTTTAACCACCGCAGCCACTGAAGGGTCAATCCGGGAAGTTTTTCTCTTTGTGGAGGATTCCAGCACTCTCTCGATTAGCAAGTTCGATTCGATCGATCTCTCCGATGACAGCGGGCAGTACAAGCGTTTAGGGCAGATACTGGTCGATCGAGGGGTTGTTGCTGCCGAGGTGGTGAAGGAGGCCCTGGAGGGACAGAAAAAACTTGGCCAGGTCCTGCTCGAGCAGGGGGTTGATTCCGATGAGATCAATTCTGCTCTTCGGGAGCAGGAACACGCCCGCAAGACCCGGGAGAAAGGTGTTAGTGGGGAAGGAACCTCCAGCATTCGCGTCCAGTCTGAAAAGCTGGATGATCTTGTTGATCTGGTGGGGGAGCTGGTAACCCTGCAGGCCCGTCTCTCCCAGGTTGCCCAGGAGGACCAGGTTGACCAGGCTGCTCTCGAGACGGTTGCCGAAACCTTTGAGCGTCTTATCGCGTCTCTCAGGGATCACACCATGAGCATCAGGATGCTCCCTGTGGCGAGTATCTTCAGCCGGTTCAGACGATTGGTTCGGGATCTTTCGCGAGACCTCGGCAAGGATGTCGAGCTGATTACATCGGGAGGGGAGACCGCGCTGGATAAGTCGGTCCTTGAGCGGCTTCAGGACCCTTTGGTCCATGTGATTCGAAACAGTATTGACCACGGCATAGAGCCCCCTGCGGTTCGCAAGGCTGCGGGGAAGCCCTCCTGCGGAAAGGTTGCTCTCCGGGCCCGCCACGTGGGAGCCTCCGTTGAAATCCGCGTGGAAGATGACGGCCATGGACTCGACCGGGAGCGAATCCTCTCAATCGCTATTGATAAGGGGCTGGTATCGCCGGGCATCTCCCTGGAAGACCAGGAAGTCTACGATCTGGTCTTCCAGCCGGGATTTTCAACGGCCCGGGAGGTAACCACCGTTTCAGGAAGAGGCGTCGGGATGGATGTGGTCCGCCGCGAGATGGACGCCATTGGTGGAACGGTCAGTTTTGACCCTCGGCCCGCTCAGGGAACGGCGCTGGTGATGACAATCCCCCTTACCCTGGCTATCATCGACGGGTTGCTGGTCAGGATCGGCTCCGAGCGCTTTGTGGTGCCTCTGGCAAATGTTGAGGAGTGTGTCGAGTATCAACGACATGACTCCCGCGAGAAAGACACGATACATAACAGGGGAGAACTACTTCCTTTGGTGAATCTGCGCCGGATCTTTAGTGTCTCCGGTGAGCGGCCTGCTATCGAGCAGGCTGTGGTGGTCATGACGGGAATTGGCCGGGTTGGATTTATTGTAGATCAAGTTGTGGGAGAACATCAGACGGTGATAAAAAATCTTGGACAAATGTATCGTTCCATCGAAGCCGTAAGCGGCGCGACCATCCTGGGTGATGGTACCGTCGCTTTAATTCTGGATATTCAGCGCCTCACAGGTCAGATAAGTCATGCCGGAAGCCTCGCTGAGTGACAAGCAGTTCCAGCGCCTGAGTGCCTTTATCGAGGGTGAGGTGGGAATCAAGATGCCTCCGGTGAAACGGGTCATGCTGGAGGGGCGCCTGCGAAAACGGTTGCGGGCGCTTTCCATGGCTTCCTTCGATGAATATGTAGAACACGTCTTTTCCTGCGACGACGGTGAGATCGTGCACATGATCGACGTGGTGACCACCAACAAGACCGATTTCTTCCGGGAACCCGAGCATTTTGATTACTTGAGAGACTCCCTTCTGCCCCGCCAGGCATCACAGGGGTGGGGAATGGAGAAACCCTTTTTGGCCTGGTCTGCGGCGTCTTCAACGGGGGAAGAAGCCTACAGCCTGGCCGTGACTTTCGAGGAGTTCCGTCGGGTGAACCCTGCTTTTTCCTACCGCATTCTGGGTACCGATATCTCTACGGCGGTTCTGCATGTCGCAGAAAAAGCCGTTTACCCGGCCGGACGGATACAGCCAGTTTCGCAGGTTCTGCGGAAACGCTATTTTCTGCGGAGCCGCGATCGCGCTGCCGACCTCGTTCGCCTGCGCCCCGAGGTTCGTCAGAACGTCCTCTTCAAGCGTCTTAACCTGATGCAGGAAAAATACCCCATGCGTGATCTGTTTCACGTAATATTCTGCAGAAATGTGATTATTTATTTTGATCGGCATCGCCAGGAGGCGCTCTTGCGGCGTCTCTGCGATTACCTGGTGCCCGGGGGGTATCTCTTTCTTGGTCACTCCGAAAGCATGGCAAGCAGCAACCTCCCCTTTGAATCGGTGGCCCCTACTGTGTATCGCCGTCTTGAAGGATCAACAGAATAGGAGGAGCGAGATAATGGCAGGAAAAATAAAAGTAATGATCATTGATGATTCTGCTGTGGTCCGGCAAACCCTTACCCAGATCTTTGAGCAGAACAGCGATTTCGAAGTGGTTGGAATCGCTCCTGATCCCTACATAGCAGCCAAGAAAATGGCCTCCTGTGCTCCCGATGTCATAACCCTGGACATCGAGATGCCCCGCATGGACGGTTTGAGTTTTCTCCGCCATCTCATGCGTCAGCACCCCATGCCGGTGGTGATCTGCTCCTCCATGGCAGAATCCGGTTCCGTGAATGCCCTGACGGCGCTGGAATACGGCGCTCTGGAAATTGTGGAAAAACCCAAGGTTGGTACCAAGACCTTTTTGGAAGAGTCCCGGGTCCGGGTTTATGACGCTGTCCGGGCTGCCTACGCAGCGCGGTTCTCAATCCCCTCGCTTCACGGCTCGGCCCCTTCGGGTTCAGTGGAATCCCGGGAGGCTCCTGCGCCGCCACGGAAACAGGATATACCCCCTGGCAGTCGCTCTCGCCGGGAGGAAGGCCTTCAGCCCAAGCAAACCGCCGACGCCATCCTGCCGCCCCCCACTGGAAAGAGAATCCCCGATACAACGGAAAAGATCGTCTGTGTCGGAGCTTCCACGGGAGGAACCGAAGCGTTGCGGGTTTTCCTGGAAGAGATGCCTCTGAACGCTCCGGGGATCGTTATTGTTCAGCATATGCCGGAGAAGTTCACCGCCGCCTTTGCAACCCGCCTGGATTCGCTCTGCGAGATTACTGTGAAGGAAGCCGAGCATAATGACACGATTCTCACGGGCCGTGCTCTCATCGCTCCTGGCAACAAGCATCTCCTGATTCGGCGCAGCGGAGCCCGTTATTATGTGGAAGTTCGGGAGGGCCCGCTGGTGAGTCGCCATCGCCCCTCGGTGGATGTCCTCTTTCGGTCCGCTGCCCAGAGTGCCGGTCAAAACGCAATCGGTGTGATCATGACAGGCATGGGAGACGATGGAGCCCGGGGAATGAAGGAGATGCACGATGTCGGGGCCTGGACGATCGCCCAGGATGAGAAAAGCTGCATCGTCTACGGGATGCCCCAGGAGGCGGTAAAACGTGGTGCTGTTGACCAGATCGTTGGATTAAACGAGATCGTTCGAAACGTTCTTGAACGGGTGGGGCGCAGTGGTAGCATCGATTCTCATCGTTGAAGACGAGCGGATTGTTGCACTCGATATCCAGACTCGCCTGGAATCGCTGGGATTCCGGGTGGTAGGTATTGCCAGGGATGGCGATACAGCTCTCGCTCTGGCCCAGAGTGAATCCCCTGATTTGGCCCTGATGGATATCCAGATCGTGGGGGAACTTGACGGAATCATGGTGGCTGAGAGAATTCGCGAGCGCTTCGGGATTCCCTCGATATTTCTTACAGCCTTTTCTGATCGACAGAATCTGGCGCGGGCCAAGGAGGCCCAGGCCTACGGGTATCTGCTGAAGCCCTTTCAGGAGCGCGAGCTGGTAATCTCTATCGAGATGGCCCTTTTCAAGCATTACGCCGAGCAGAACCTGCGCATTCAGCGGGCGATTCTCGACGCCACCATGAACACGATCGACGATGGCGTTCTCACTACCTCCTCAAATGAAACGGTAATCCTCATCAACGCCGCTGCAGAGAAACTTCTGGGGTGGAAGCGGGAGGATGCCCTGGGAGAAAGTCTTCCGGACGTTCTTGTTGTTCAGGAAACCCCGGATATCCTGGACGAAATGCCCGGACGGGTTGTCAGGCTTCGCAGGAAAAATGGCACCTCCTTTCCTGCACAGCTATCGAGGATTCCCGTGGAAGACTGCGGTCTGAGCGGAGGGGCCTGGGTCATCGTCTTCCGGGATGTGACCAAGCCCCTGGAGTACCAGCAGAAACTGATCGCTTCCCGCGATGCCGCCGAGAGCGCTGCCCGGGCAAAGAGCGAGTTCATGGCGAGGATGAGTCACGAGTTTCGCACTCCCCTGAACGCGATTCTGGGTATGACCCGTCTCATGCGTGATTCGCCCGATGATCCATCGTTTCAGGAGTATCTTCGAATTACCCATAGCTCTGCCGAGACGATGATCCGCCTGGTGACGGATATTCTTGATTTCTCTACCTACGAGGCGGGATTCGGGAGGTTATTGCAGGATCCCTTTTCCCTCACCGAACTGGTTCAATCCACGGTCCAGGCCCATGCTCCCGAAGCTATGGCGCGGGGGATACGGCTTGCCCTGGTGGAGGCTGCCCCGATACCAGGTGAGGTTCAGGGCGATCCTCAGCGGATTCGGCAGATACTGAACAATCTTCTCTCGAACGCGATAAAATTTACCCCCTCGGGAGAGGTCATAGTGTCTCTCTCCGTCTCCAGGGGATCCTCCGATGATATCCCGGCCGGACAGGCGCGTGTTGAACTGCAGGTCGAGGATACTGGCGTGGGAATCCCCGATGAGCACCGTGAATCAGCCTTCGAGGCCTTCCTGCAGCTGGAAGACTCCCGCACCCGCACTGCCGGAGGGACCGGCCTCGGGCTGGCTATCGCCCGGCGCTTTGCCCACGCCATGGGGGGGGATATTACGCTTCAGTCCCGGGAAAACGGAGGAACTCGGGCGTGCTGCTCTCTGACTCTCCCGACTTGTCTTGAGGATGATCCCGAACTGATGCCTGATTTCTCAGGGATCACCGTGGCTGTGTCGGACCATCTCATCAGCAGGGTTATTACCCCCTGGATCACCCGCTATGGCGGAGCAGTGGTGGCAAGGGAGGAAGATCTTCCCCCTGGAGGAGTGCTCCTCTTGGGGTTTGATGAATACAGGACATGCGCCTCCGGCCGGGTTTCCGGAGAAGGAGCCGGAGAAGGAGATGACCCCGCAGACAGGGGAGATTCCGGGAAATGGGGTGGTGTAGCGGAGCGGGTAATAGTTATCGGCCCTGCCCGTGAACGTAGAAGCCTCTCGGGGCACGGGGATTCACTCTGTTACGTGGCCGAGCCTGTAACGGCCCGATCTATCATCTCGGTCCTTTCCCGGGGGTGCGAGGATTCTTCCTGGGCCGATCCGAACCCGGGAGGTTCCGGGAAAAATCAGGAAGAACTGCCAGAGGCGCCCCCCGTTCCCGAGCCCTTCAAGCGGCTGCTGGATCTTCTTGATCAGGAGAAGGTCTCCGAAGCGGCTGCCTACGCAAAAAGGCAGCGTCATGCCCTGGAGGGTAAAAGCACGCCGGGGTTGGGTAACTCCGAAGTTTTTTTCCGGGTCTATCTGCTTCTTCGGAGAGGAAATATCCGGGGTGCCCGATCGGTGATAACAGAGGCAATTCATGGTATCGGTTAAGTGTATGGATACAGACTATGTGCAAGGAGAGAGCCCATGCGGATTCTGATAGTGGAAGATGATTTTGGCAGCCGGAGGTTCCTTCAGGCTCTGTTCCAGGGGATGCCCGAGGTGTATGTCGATGTGGTTGTCGACGGGGACGAAGCGGTCCAGGCGTTCCAGCTTGCCTGGGAGGAGAAAACCCCCTATGAGCTGATCTTGCTGGATATCATGATGCCGAATATGGACGGTCATGAGGCACTTCAGGAAATCCGGAAGTTCGAGGAATCAATCGGCGTCCACCATAAGGACCGGGTCTCGGTCATCATGACCACCGCCCTGGGTGATCCCCGAAACGTGGTGGATGCCTACTACCATGGCGAGGCCGATGCGTATCTGGTGAAGCCCATCGAGCAACAAAAGCTCTTTGCAACGATGGCCCAGCTCGGCTTCGCTCTCTGATCTCCTCGCCGCGCGGGACAGCGCGGGGTCTCCAGGATCCTCTGATACCCGGGCGTTCCGTGTCCCTGGGGGTGTTGCTTCGGTGCGCTTGCAATCCTCCCGTGCAGCGTAGTACAACTGCATCTTGATGAACCAAAGGAACGTCCGTAATTTTTGCATTATTGCACACATTGATCATGGCAAATCTACCCTGGCTGATCGTTTTATCCAGCGCTCCAAAATTGTGGAAGAGCGGGATTTCCGTGATCAGCTCCTGGACTCCATGGACATTGAGCGTGAACGGGGAATCACGATCAAAAGCCAGGCTGTCACTCTTCCCGTGGAGTTCGAGGACGGGTTATACCTCCTTAATCTGGTTGATACACCGGGTCACGTAGATTTTTCCTACGAGGTCTCCCGGGCTATCTCTTCCTGCGAAGGCGCTGTGTTGCTTATCGATGCGGCACAGGGCGTGGAGGCCCAGACCTTGAGCAACCTCTATCTTGCCTTCGATCACGACCTTCATATTATACCGGTGATCAACAAGATCGATTTGCCGGCCGCCGATATCGATAACTGCCTCCATCAGATCAACCATGATTTGGGTCTTGATCCCGACGAGGCCGTCCTGGTGAGTGGAAAGACCGGCCAGGGTGTGGAGGACCTGCTGCGGGCCATTGTAGAGCATATTCCCGCTCCCGCCGGAGAACCCGAGAAACCGCTTCAGGCCCTGGTCTTTGACAGCCATTACGATCCCTATCGCGGGGTTATCGTTCACCTGCGCGTCTTTGACGGCACGCTGAAACCGGGCGATACCATTGAGATGTGGTCCAGTGGACTCCAGTACGAGGTGGAGGAGATCGGCCGTTTCAAGATCGCCCTGGAGAAAACGGGGCAACTCTCGGCTGGTGATGTGGGGTATCTTATTGCCGGAATCAAGACCATCCGTGATGTTCGGGTGGGTGATACCGTGACGCGTCCCGACGCGCGGTGCAAGACTGCGCTTCCCGGTTTTCGGGAAGTGAAGCCTGTGGTGTTCTCTTCCATTTACCCTGTTGACACGAACGAGTACCAGGGGCTTGTTCAGGCCATGGATAAACTTCGCCTCAACGATGCCTCGCTGGTCTTCGAGAAGGATAATTCCGCAGCCCTGGGATTCGGATTCCGCTGCGGCTTTCTGGGAATGCTCCATCTCGAGGTCATCCAGGAGCGACTCGAGCGGGAGTTTGATCTGAACCTGGTCCTGACGGCTCCGTCGGTTGAATACGAGATCGAACTGAACGACGGGACCAGGCTTCTGGTGGACAGTCCCATGGATTATCCGGATCCGGGGACGATCAAGCTTGCCATGGAGCCTTTTATCCGGGCCTCGATCATTACTCCCGATACCTATCTGGGGCCGATGCTGAGCCTCTGCAACGACCGCCGGGGCATTCAGAAAGATATGATCTATCTCGATACCTCCCGGGTCGAACTCGTCTTCGAGATGCCGCTGGCGGAGGTTCTCTTTGATTTCTATGATAACCTGAAATCTCTTTCGCGAGGCTATGCGTCATTTGACTACGAGCTCATCGATCGCAGGCCGGTCCAGCTCGCGCGACTGGATATTCTGGTGAATGGCAAGCCCGTGGATGCCCTCTCCATGCTGGTCTATCGGGGAAACGCCGAGCGCCGCGCCCGGGCTGCCTGCAAGCAGTTGCGACAGGAGATTCCCCGGCATCAGTTCAAGGTGCCCATCCAGGGGGCAATCGGGGGAACTGTTATTGCCCGGGAGACGATCCCGGCTCTGAGAAAGGATGTGACCGCCAAATGCTACGGTGGTGATATCAGCCGGAAGCGAAAGCTTCTGGAAAAACAGAAGGAAGGCAAGAAGCGAATGAAGACTGTGGGGAACGTGGAGCTGCCCCAGTCGGCGTTTCTTTCGGTTCTCAAGGGCTCTCCCGAGGAGTAGGGGAGGCCGGTATCGGCAGGATAAAAAGCCCCGGGTCCTTGTGCCCGGGGCTTAATTTTGCTACGTCCGGGAAGGACGCAGCGGTTCTGCCGGTCAGGCCTCCAGGCCCTGTTCAAGCCGCAGGGTGATCGTGGGCTGGTTACAGATCTCGTCGGGTCCGTAGTACTGGATGGCGCCAGGATAGACGAAGGATGTTCGGGTTGCCCATTCGTCCCGATGGCGGGCGAAATAGGTAAAGGGAGCCCCTTCCAGTTCTACCAGAGCTTTCTTGATAACCGGTTTCTTCTCGCCGTGGCGTTGCTCCATGTTCATCATCATTGTCAGGGGGATGCCGCCTGCAACCCACTCACTGGCAGGTTGAGCGATCTTCCGGACGCTGGAGAGATAGCCCGTGAGACCGTTGGCGATCAGCACAAACGCGCTGTATCCCAGGGAGTAGGTGTAGTCGGCGTCAAAATTGCTGGGGAAGGCGCAACGACCCTCGTAGCCAAAGAAATGGTTCAGCGCGTTGAATATGCCCTGGTAGGACCCTGTCCGGGCTCGTTCGTTGAGTTCTTCGCTCACCATTTGGATCAGGAGCTTCTCCGTCTCGATTCGGGAGACCTGAACGTTTCCGTGGGGATCGCGATCCATCAGGAGCTGGTGCTGGATATCCCGGGGCAGAGAGGTGAAAACCGGTGCGCTCTCGGTGCTCAGCTTTCCGGAAAGCCAGCGGGCTTGTTCGTCGGGTCCGGATATTCCGGAGAACTCCGTGCTGTGAATAGCCAGGAGATCGTTCACTTCGGAAATCAGGCGCCCCATCTCGGGAATGAACTCGATCAGGCCTTCGGGAATCAGGACGACGCCAAAGTTTTCACCTCCTTCGGCGCGCTTTGCCACGATTT
This sequence comes from Alkalispirochaeta americana, assembly GCF_900156105.1. Lineage (NCBI taxonomy): Bacteria > Pseudomonadati > Spirochaetota > Spirochaetia > Spirochaetales > Spirochaetaceae > Alkalispirochaeta > Alkalispirochaeta americana. Next base: position 124,133 of record NZ_FTMS01000005.1, on the reverse strand, counting down.
CTGCCAGGGAGGAGACGATCTGCTGGAGGGTTTGTTTCTTTTCGGCCACCTCTTCAGAGATGATGCAGGCCGTGGGCCGGGTCTGGAGGGCGCACTCCAGGGCGATGTGGCTGGCCGAGCGACCCATGAGCTTGATAAAGTGCCAGTATTTTTTTGCACTGTTGGCGTCGCGCTGGATGTTGCCGATGAGCTCTGAATAGGTCTTCACGGCGGTGTCAAAGCCAAAGGATGCCTCGATATATTCGTTTTTCAGGTCACCGTCGATCGTCTTGGGTACGCCGATAACCTGTACGGGATCTCCCTGGGCAACAAAATACTCGGCCAGAAGGGCTGCGTTGGTGTTGCTGTCGTCACCGCCGATTACGACCAGGGCATCGATCTTGTTGGTCTGGCAGGTTTTTCGGGCTGCGGCGAACTGTTCCGGGGTCTCGATCTTGGTGCGACCGCTGCCGATTATATCGAATCCTCCAGTGTTGCGGAAATCATTCATGTATTCAGCGGTGATCTCGATTTTCTGGTCTTCCACAAGGCCCGAGGGTCCTCCCAGAAACCCCAGGAGCTTGTTTTGGGGGTTTGCTTTCTTCAGGGCGTCGAAGATGCCCGAAATGACGTTGTGACCGCCTGGGGCCTGTCCTCCCGAGAGGATGACGCCCACGGTGCGCTGCACCGATGCCTGGGGATTGTTGCCGCTGGCCTGCATGGTGGCGATGGGTTTGCCGTAGGTGTGGGCAAATGTTTTTTTCAGGGCCTCCTGATCGCTGAGGGCCTGGGTGGGTTCTCCCAGGGAAAGGGAGATCGATGCGATATCTCCCCGGATGGCCGGGGGAAGCTTGGGTTCGTAGGTATACCGAATTTTTTGCAGCTGTGATTGTTTCATAACGGCCCTATTCTATCCGGTGAGGCCTTCTGGAGGCAACGGCGCAGGGCTGGCTTACGGTGAAGCTTGGCCCTGGAGAAGACCCTTGACCGGACCTGAAGAGGCCGGTAGCATCGCTGTGTGGCACACTATAAAATGATCAATCAGGTGAAACAGTATGCTTGGGGAAGCCCTGATTTGCTGGCAAAGATCCAGGGGCGATCCCCGGGGGGGCGCCCCGAGGCGGAATTATGGATGGGCTCGCACCCGAACGGGGCAAGTCAGATTGTAACCCCCCGGGGAGAGACGGTCTCCCTGGCCTCGTTTCTTGCGGAATCTCCCGCTTTGCTGGGGCCCCGGTCCCTGGAGTTGCAGGCTCCCGGCGAGGATATGCCGGGTCTGCCCTTTCTGCTGAAAGTTCTGACTGCGGGCAAGGGGCTCTCCATTCAGGCTCATCCTGATCGGGAGCAGGCTCGGGAGGGATTTGCCCGGGAAGAGGCACAGGGAGTTCCCCGGGACGCTCCGCTCCGAACCTATCGAGACCAGAACCACAAGCCGGAACTCATCTGTGCGCTCACGGAGTTCTGGGGGTTGTGCGGCTTTCGGCCTCTGGAGGAGTTGCGCCGGGAGTTTCTGGTTCTCTCTTCTTCGCTGGCGCGCCTGAACCACCCCCTGCTGGACGAGGCGCTGGAGCCGTTTCTTGAGGATCCCCGGGAGGAGACCTGGGAAAAGCTTTTTCTAGCGCTCCTTGAGTGCGGTCTCGACCGTTCCTTCCGGGACGACTTGGTTCGGACCCTGAGTTCCTGCCTGGAGGGGCGCAACGAAACCCGGGACCGCTACTGGTGGGTCCGGGAACTTCTGGGCCAGTATCCCGGAGATCCCGGGGCGTTCGCGCCGCTTTATCTGAATCTTTTTCATCTCCAACCCGGTGAGGCTGTCTTCCTGGGGTCTCGGGTGCTTCATGCGTATCTGCGCGGTGCTGGAGTGGAGATCATGGCAAACTCTGACAACGTCTTGCGTTCGGGGTGCACCGAGAAACACGTGGATTGCCGGGAGCTGGCCCGGATTCTCTCTTTCGAGAGTTTTTTGCCCCATCCGTCCTCGGGATGCAATCAGCAGGGCCTTCGGGTCTACGTTACACCAGCCCGGGAGTTCGAGCTGGTTCGCGTGCCCCGGGAGGGCCGGATAGAAAAGCGGGAAGGGCCGGCGATCCTTCTTGCCACAGAGGGGCCTGTTGTTTGTGATGGTCTTCTTCTGGAATCGGGAGAGTCGGTTTTTCTTGATCACGCTGCGGAGAAGTGGGACGTTTCCGGTCCTGGAGTTGCCTCGGCGTATATCGCGGCTCTTCCAGGAACGCTTTCTTTCACGCCCGCCACGGTTCGTGTCGGAGCTGAGGGTTCTGTATCCGGGGTGTCCGGTGATGAACGATCATGAACACCCTGACTCCATTGCTGTCGGGGTAGAGATCTGGGTTGACGGCGATTCCTGCCCCGTGCCGGTTCGGGAGATCCTTCAGCGGATTCCCGGGAGGAGGGGCATCCCCGTCCGTTTCTGCGCCAACCGTGCGCTTCCTCTCGGAAAGACCGGAGGGGATCTCCTGGAGATGCTGGTCATCCAGGAGGAGGACGTCGATGACTACCTTTTGCGGGAAACTGTCGCTGCCCGGGGGATTGTCCTGGTGGTTACGCGGGATATCCCTCTGGCAGAGCGTCTGGTCGAGTTGGGTATCCCGGTAATGAACGACCGGGGGCGGCTCTTTGAGCGGGATTCGATTCGGGAGCTTCGTTCCCTGCGCGATGCCCGGGCAGCGATCCGTGCCCAGGGGCTTGAGACCATGACCAGGGCGGTGACCTTCGGAAAGCGCGAGCAAAAGGCTTTTGCCGATGCCCTGGACCGGTTTCTTGCAACCCCCCCCAGGCCGAGGGGGGCTGCGGAAAAAGATATCCCGCTTTCTTGATGACCAGCCTGCTCTGGTAGTACCTTATCCTCCACAACGCTACAAGGACGGAGCAAATTAACCAATGAAGACTACGCACGTTACCGAAAATACCTGGCGCCTCTCGGCCAATGTCACGGACATCCTCTTCGAGGGGATGTGGCCGATTCCCGAGGGTGTCTCCATGAACTCCTACATTGTAAAGGGCGAGAAGGTCGCTATCATCGATGGAGTGTGCAACTGGGACGGCACCCCGCAGGTGCTCTTTGATCAGTTTGCCCAAATGGGGATAGATTATAACGATATCGATTATGTGGTTATCAACCATATGGAGCCTGATCATTCGGGATGGCTTGAGGATTTCAAGAAAATCCGTCCCGATTTCAAGATTGTGACCACTGCGAAGGCCCAGGCGCTCCTGAAGGCTTTTTTCGAGATTGACAACGAGGTAATGGTGGTCAAGTCCGGTGACACCCTGGATCTGGGAAACGGTCATGTTCTCGCCTTCGAAGAGATCCCGAATGTCCATTGGCCCGAGACGATGGCCACCTTCGATACCAAGACGGGAACACTCTTCCCCTGTGATGCCTTCGGTTCCTTTGGCGCGATCACCGATTCCCCCTACGACGATCAACTTTCGCAGGAGGAGATTGATTTTTTCGAGCGCCAGGCCAGCCGATATTATGCGAACATTGTCGGGCCCTTTTCGGGGCCAACCCAGAAGGCGATCGCCAAGACGGAAAAACTGCCGGTCAAGATCATTGCTCCCGGACACGGGATCGTCTGGCGCAGCAACCCCCAGAAAATAATCGACGACTACAAGCGATATGCCTCCTATAGCAAGGGGCCTGCCAAGGAAGAGATCACCGTGATCTGGGGCTCCATGTACGGGAATACCGAGCGGGGAGTGCGGAGAATAGTTGAAGCGATTGAGGCCGAGGGAGTTACGGTTCACGAGCACCAGGTTCCCCAGAGCCACTATTCCGAGATCCTCCGCGATGTCTGGAGTTCCAGCGGTGTAGTTCTGGCCATGCCAACCTACGAGTACAAGATGTTTGCCCCCATGGCGGTGGTCCTGGATGAGTTAGGCCGAAAGAAAGCCCTGAACCGGAAGGCCTTCCGGTTTGGAAGTTACGGCTGGTCCGGTGGCGCCCAGAAAGAGCTGGACGAGATTATGACGCGCTACAAGATGAACTGGGACTTCCTTGAGCCCCTGGAGTTTCTGGGTGCTCCAAAAGAAGACGATCTGGATTTGATCGCCACGCGAGGTCGCGAGCTGGTAGCCTGCGTGCGGGAGTGGGTCCGGCAGGGCTAGAACCATTCCAGGCGGCCCTGGGGCCGCCTGGAACTGGCTAAAACTCGGCGCTTCCCACGGCCCGGGGAAAGGGAATTACATCGCGGATGTTCTGCATTCCCGTGACATACCGCACGAGGCGCTCAAAACCCAGGCCGAACCCGGCGTGGGGCACCGTTCCAAAGCGCCGCAGATCCAGATACCACTGATAGGATTCGGTCTCGAGGCCGCAACGGCGGATCGCCTTCTCCAATGGTTCAAGCCCCTCTTCGCGCTGGCTTCCTCCGATGATTTCTCCCAGGCGGGGAACCAGCACATCCATGGCGCGGACGGTCTTCCCGTCAGGGTTCTGCTTCATGTAGAAGGCCTTGATCTCCCGGGGGTAGTCAGTGACGATCACCGGCCCCTGGGCGTAGTCCTCGGTGAGAAACTTCTCGTGCTCCGTTTGAAGGTCGATCCCCCAGTGTGGCGAGAAAGAGAAGGAACGGCCGCTCTTTTCAAGGACGTCGATCGCCTCGGTGTAGGTCATTCTCCGGAAATCGCTCTCGGCAACTGTGCGGAGGCTTTCCACGATGCCCGGCTCGATTCGTTTGTCAAAGAAGGCCATGTCTTCAGGGCACCGATCCAGTATATCCTTCAGGAGAAACCGGACAAAATCCTCGGCCAGGCTCATATTACCCTCAAGATCGCAGAAAGCCATCTCCGGTTCGATCATCCAGAACTCTGCCAGGTGGCGCGTGGTGTTGGAGTTCTCTGCCCGAAAGGTCGGTCCAAAGGTATAGACCCGGTCCAGGGCCGTGGCGTAGGCCTCGGCGTTGAGCTGGCCGCTCACGGTGAGATAGGCCGGTTTCCCGAAAAAGTCCTCGCTGTAGTCCAGAGAGCCATCCTCCCGGCGCGGCGGGTTGTTCACATCCAGGGTTGTTACCTGGAAAAGGGCTCCCGCTCCCTCGGCGTCGCTGGCAGTGATGATGGGAGTATTGAGATACAGAAACTCCCGTTCCTGAAAGAACTGGTGCACGGCGATGCTGAGGCGGTTGCGCACACGCATGACTGCCCCAAAAGTATTGGTGCGGCCCCGGAGGTGGGCAATTTCCCGGAGAAACTCGAAGGAGTGGCGTTTCTTCTGGAGGGGGTAGCTCTCGGCCGGCGCCTCGCCCAGGAGGTCCAGCTCCGTGCAGGACAGTTCGACGGACTGACCTTTTCCGGGAGATGCCACCAGAGTTCCCCGGGCAATCACGGAAGCCCCCGTCTGGAGGCGATCCAGGGTGTTCTGAAGATCGGTGGCGCTCTTGTCTATGATCGCCTGAAGGCCCTGGAGAGAGCTTCCATCGTTGAGTTCGAGGAAACAGACGTTCTTGGAGTCCCGTTTGGTGCGGACCCAGCCGGGAACTTCCTGGATGGTCTCCGAGGGGCTGCTCTGCAGCAGTTGGGCTATTCGCCGGCGTGCGATCCTGTTCATGGCCTGGTTGTTCATGAGGTAATAGGTATCACAGGGGAGCCCCCGAGGCAAGAGCGCAACCCCGGAACCCCGGAAACCCGCAGCCCCGCAACCCCGGAACCCCGGAAACCCGCAGCCCCGCAGCCCCGCAACCCCGGAAACCCGCAGCCCCGCAACCCTGGAAGCCCGAAAAGAGTCTCCCGAGTCACCCACCCGATTGAGCTCTCAAGATAAGTCCCGGGGGAAACCACTGGCCTGTGGTGTGCCACGGTATCGACAGGGATCGCCGGAGTGGGTACTCTCTCGGGTATGCCGAAGATCAGTGATATACATGTAACTGCCGAGTCGCCTCTGCTGGCACCGGCTGAACTCAAGAGGCGCCTGCCTATCAGCGATGCCTGCGCCGAGACGGTCCTGAGAAGCCGCCGGGAGATCACCGATATCCTGGAGGGCCGTGACCCCCGGATGGTGGCGGTAGTGGGGCCCTGCTCGATCCACGACGGTCGCTCTGCCATCGACTATGCCCGGAAGATCAGGGTCCTTCAGGAAGAGCTCTCCGATGTCCTGCTCCTGGTGATGAGGGTCTACTTCGAGAAACCCCGCACTGCCCTGGGGTGGCGGGGACTTATTCTGGACCCCAATCTGGACGGTAGTTACGATATCGATCAGGGGCTTCATACAGCCCGGGAGATTCTTCTGGCGGTCACCGCCATGGGAGTTCCCGCCGGTAGCGAGATGCTGGATCCGATCGTTCCCCAGTACATCGATGATCTGGTCTCCTGGGCCTCCATCGGAGCCCGCACGATCGAAAGCCAGACGCACCGTGAGATGGCCAGTGGTCTCTCCATGCCTGTGGGGTTTAAAAACGGCACCGATGGAAGTATCGAGACTGCCCTGAACGCCATGATCAGCTCTCTCCGGCCCCACAGCTTTATCGGGATCGATCAGGAAGGCAGCACCGCCGTGATTCATACCACCGGCAACAGAGCCGTCCACGTTATCCTTCGGGGAGGGCGGGGCGGCCCCAACTATCAGAGCTGGGATATTGTGCGGGTCGAGGAGCTTCTGCGTTCCATGGATCTGCCCTTGAACATCCTGGTGGATTGCAGCCACGGAAACAGCGAAAAAGACCCCCGGCGGCAGACAAAGGTTCTCTCGTCGATCCTGGATCAGCGGCTTGGGGGAAGGCGATCTATCACGGGGTTCATGCTGGAGAGCAACCTTGTGGCCGGGCGTCAGGATCTTGCAGGAGATCCATCCCGGCTTGTCTATGGCCAGTCCATTACCGATGCCTGCATCGGCTGGGACGAGACGGTGGGGCTTCTCAGGGAGGCTGCCGGGCGGTTACGCAACGATACCGGCCCGGGTGATGCCCTGCACACACGGGGGGGAGGTGCGAAATGAGCAGATCCACCGTAGAAGATCGGGCCCGAGGGGTTCGGGGGGCAGCCCGGGTGCTGGCAGCTTGCTCCGGTCGGGTCCGGGATGCCGCGCTGAAAGAGGTTGCCCGGGCCCTGGAGGCGGCCGATCGGCAGATAGAATCGGCCAACCAGGTTGATTGTGCCCGGGCCCGCGAAGCGAATCTGGCTGATCCCCTGCAACGCCGGTTGAGTTTTGGTCCCGAGAAGCGACGCCAGGCCCTGGAAGGCCTTCGTTCGGTGACAGCTCTTCCCGATCCGGTGGGAACCGTCCTGGAACGCCGCGAGCTTGACCAGGGGCTTCTTCTCACGCGCAGGACAACGCCCATCGGGGTGATCGCCATGATCTTCGAATCCAGGCCCGATGCACTTATCCAGATCGCTTCCCTGGCGCTGAAAAGCGGCAACGGGGTGATTCTCAAGGGTGGTTCCGAGGCCCTGGAAAGCAATCGTGTCCTGGCCAGGATTATTCACGATGCCGCCGTCTCGGCAGGAATCCCCCCGGGATGGCTGGCCCTGATCGAGACTCGTCAGGATGTGGGGGAATTGCTTCGGCTCGATGGCTGGATCGATCTGATTATCCCTCGAGGCTCCAACGACTTTGTCCGGTTCATTATGGACAATACCCGAATACCCGTGCTGGGCCACGCTGATGGAGTGTGCCATGTCTATCTGGACCGCAGTGCCGATCCGGCCGTGGCTCGGGCTGTGACGGTGGACGCCAAGACCCAGTACGAGGCGGTCTGCAACGCCGCCGAGACGCTTCTGATTCATCAGGATGAGCTCTCCCGGCTCTTGCCTGACGTGGCCCGGGCGTTGCAGGATCAGGGCGTGGCCTTGCGGGGATGTCCCCGTACCCGGGAGGTTCTCCCGGGGATCGAGGCTGCCTCCGATGAGGATTGGGCTGCGGAGTATCTGGACAAGATTCTGGCGGTCCGGGTCGTCGATTCTCTTCAGGAAGCGGTGGATCACATTAATACCTGGGGTAGCGGTCATACCGATGCCATCGTCACCACCGACGAGGACCGGGCCCGGCGGTTTATCGCCGAGGTTGATTCAGCCTCGGTCATGTGGAACGCCAGCACCCGCTTTGCCGATGGTTTTCGCTACGGTTTGGGTGCAGAAGTGGGAGTCAGTACTACCCGCATTCATGCCCGGGGACCCGTGGGAGTGGAGGGCCTTTTAAGTTCCAAATGGATTCTTGCCGGGGCAGGCCACATTGTGGCCGATTACGCTTCGGGGGTGCGGTCTTTTACTCACCGGGAGCTTCCGCTTCGGGAGAGTTCCTGTTCCGGGGAGGACGATGCGTAATTTTGAGGGGCTTCGCCGGGTTGTGGTGAAGGTTGGTACCAATGTTCTCACCCTGAATGACCGGATAGACCGGGCGTACATTGAGGAACTGGCTCAACAGATCGCCGCACTTCGCTCGGCGGGACGTGAGGTCTGCCTGGTCTCCTCCGGAGCGATCGGGTTGGGGGCCAGGGAACTGGGGATCACCGGACGTGTTCAGGATGTAGTGCTCCGGCAGGCCTGCGCGGCCGTGGGGCAACCTTTGCTGATGCAGGTCTATCGCGAGAGTTTTTCCCGCCAGGGTGTGCCAATCGCCCAGGTCCTGCTGACCCGGGAGGTTCTGAACGACCGGACGAGCTACGTTCAGATGCGAAATGCTGTGGAACGCCTTCTGGAACTGGGAGTGTTGCCCGTTTTCAATGAAAACGACAGCGTGGCCGTGGCTGAAATATCTCGGGCCTTTGGAGATAACGATCAACTCAGCGCACTTATCGCCAGCAAGGTCGACGCCGAGCTTCTGGTTCTTCTGAGCGACGTTCCGGGCTACTACTCGGCCGATCCCCGAACCAGCCCCGAGGCGGAGCTGATCTCCCGGGTAGAGTCGGTGACACCTGTCATGATCGCCGCCGCCGGGAGGGCCGGGTCATCGCTGGGCACAGGAGGGATGGCCACCAAGTTGCGAGCTGTCCAGATCGCTGCCGAGGGAGGGTGCCGCGTGATCCTTGCTCATGGTCGGGAGGAGCGTGTTCTGGCACGAATCCTCGAGGGGGAAGAGGTCGGAACCGTCTTTGGCGCTCGTCGAAGGCTGAAGAACCGCTCCCGCTGGCTTCTCCACAGCGCACCCCGGGGAAAAATCATCGTCGATTCCGGGGCCATGAAGGCGATCAGAAACCACAACAGCCTCCTTCCCTCGGGGATCGTCGCTGTGGAAGGATCCTTTGAGGCTGGTTCGGTGGTGATGGTAAATGAGGGAGTGAAGATCGTTTCGTCTTTTTCAAGTAGCGAGCTTGAGGCGCTGGCCGGAAAGCACACCTCCGAGGCTGGAGAGATTCTTGCAACGGGCCGCTCCCGGCGCATCATCGCCCGTCCCGAGGATATGGTCTTCTTTGAGGACGATCAGGATATGTCGAGGATTTCCCCGGAGGAGGCCAGGTAGATGCGCGGAACAACGGGCTTTCGGGACCAGGAGGTCTCCTGCATCATCGGCGTTCGCCCTGCCGAGCGCCAGGCCGAGCAACCCCTGGTGGTCGATCTTGCAATGGAGTATGATTTCTCCCGCGCTGCCGCTCGCGACGATCTGGCCGATGCGGTGGACTATTCGGCGGTGGCGCGTCTTGTCGCGGACCATCTGCGGGAAAGTCGCTACGGTTTGCTCGAGGCTGCGGCAGTTGGGGTTGCCTCGCTGATTACAACTTCGTATCCTGTAGTGAGACGGGTCATTGTGGAGCTCCGCAAGCCCCGGGCGATGTCCGGTTCGGCGGTTAGTTATGTTCGGTTTGATACGGCGCAGGAATAATCCTAAAAAAGGGCTTCTGCCCTTGCAAGAGACGCCGTATTTTGCCATAGTACCGCAGCGCCGGTAAACATCGGCGCTTCTATGTGTCTGATAGAGGAGGCAAACAAATGGCAGGGAAAATTTCAAAGAACGCCCGCCGTGAGGGTGCACAGGACTTGATGAGTCGGTGGGGTGGCAAGATTGTTATGAAGAGTACCTTCGAGAACGGGAAAATGCGCCACTTCGCTGTCTGTGAAAAAACGGGTCATCAGGGGCGTCGTCCCAAAGACCTGATGTAAGGCATCCCCTTGAAACTGGTTCGTCGCGATCCAACGCGGCGGTTGTATGGACACCGCTCGCAGGGAGGGGCTTCGTGATTCTGTCGGGACGCGAAATCAAGTCCCACCTGGGCGAGCGGATCGTTATCGATCCCTTCAGCGATAGTCAGCTCAATCCGAACAGCTATAACCTCAAACTCCACAACATGCTTCGGGTATACCGAAACAGAACGCTGGATATGCGGGTAGAAAACTTCTCCGATGAGGTTTCGATTCCCCCCGAGGGATTGCTCCTGGAGCCCCAGAAGTTGTATCTGGGCCGAACTGTGGAGTTTACTGCTACCGACGGGTTTGTTCCGATGCTGGAGGGCCGCTCCTCGGTGGGGCGGTTAGGTCTCTTTATTCATGTTACGGCCGGATTTGGTGATGTGGGGTTTCGCGGATTCTGGACGCTGGAGATGTTCTGCGTGCAGCCGATCCGCATCTACGCAGGGGTAGAGATCTGCCAGATCTTCTACCACACCCTGGAGGGGGCCTACGAGCCCTACCAGAGCGGAAAGTATCAGAATAACCAGGGAATCCAGCACAGTCTCCTGTACCGGGATTTCCAGGGCTCCTGAAACCTTTCTGTTGCTTCAGGTTCCCGGAGCGCTTCCGGGTGCCCCGTTCTTGGCCGCCCGAGAGTTCCGGTCGGTCCGGGAGTTCCGGCCGGCCAGACGCGGTCAGAGCACTTCCTGAGGGCTTTGGGGTACCCATCGCCCCTTTTCAAGGTTCATGCCGTATTCTTCCCTCAGAAGCCGCTCCAGTCCCTGTGAGAGCTGGTCCACCGTAGGTTGCAGCTCCCGGGCTTTCTCGAGGTGCAGGCCGCTGGTGAGAAGCGTCTCCAGGAGCATCTTGGCTGCAAGAAAGCGCCGGTATTTATCAATTCCGAAGACCAGGGGTTTTTCCAGCATGGCAATCACCTCCCAGGTGACCTGTTCGGCCTGGCTGTAACGCCCCGCATCCTTGTCCTGATCGGAAATCCGCATGGGCAGATCCCGGATAATCCGGTCCAGGTGGTTCGTCAGGTATTCCAGGTCCAAAAGGCCTGTGGCGCAGTTGAAAAGTATCCGATCACCCTGTTCCTCCGCCGCAAGAACGTCCTCCCTGGATATGGCCGCGCCGATATCGGCGCAGTTGAGCTTGCCCTGCTGGTCGAATACGAGAACGCCTCCTTTTACGTCCACGGGAGTGCGGAAGGAAAAATCGAAGGCTCCGGGGGCCTGGCGCAGAGCTGTGATCGCCAGCGACACCGGGTCCAGGGTAAATCCCAGGTTATCCACATTTCCGATATAGACAAAGCGTTTTCCTCGGGCAAAAAGTTTTCGGTAGATCGGTGCCAGGACGGAGAAGTTCTGGCCGTGGCCCCCGGGGAGGCCCAGAGGTTCTCCGGGTTTCCCGAAGGCTTCTGCAAAGATCGCTCGGGGACGTCCCTGGCTACTGTGGGTAAAAGCCGCCAGAAGGGGTTGCTGGGCGTGTTCGGTCTCGAGGGCTTTCTTTGTGCCGGGGAAGTCCTTCAGGAGAGGGCTCTCCAGGAAGGCCTGGTAGGCTTCTCGCAGAGGGGCCTCCGTGGCCTGGCTGGTCATCTCGAAAAAGGGCAGGCCGGGAGTCAAATTCTCGGGAGGCGTCACCCGAAAACGGGCTGCTCTGCGTGTGTACCGAAGCCCTGCCAGAAGAACCATCCGGAACTTGAGTTCCAGAAAACTTGCCCCCCGGGAACCGTCGGGGTTTACCCAGGCGGGGGTTATTCCCTTGGGCTTTCCCGCAAGCTCCGGCGCCAGCCGGGAGAACTCCTCCTGGTAGAGATCCAGTAGCCCCGGATCGAGGGACTCGTTCTTTTTTCTGTCGCCATAGCTGGTTGCGCTACCGCCGTTGAGGACTCCGTAGGAGAGGTACGGGTAGAGGAGCACTCCGATATCTTCAAGATCTTCCTGGGATAAAAGGCGGTCGCTCCCTTCCAGGCGGCCAAAGCGTTCCAGGGGGATCTCCGGTGCCAGCTCCCGGAGCCGGGTCTGGTAACGTTCATCGGGGATGGCCAGTGTTGTCGGTACGGTTCGGTCGATCACCTGTTGCCCGTCGATCCGGGGGATTCCCTGGGGACGGATCGGTTCGATTGCATCGTAGCGGCCCTGGTTCAGGTTATTCAGGATCTGGATCGATCGGTCGGCGTCCAGGCCCGACTCAAGTAATCGCTGTCGCAGAGCCGGGGGGATTGTTGTTGCGTCCTGGGGGGTCTTGTCACTCTTCATTGGTTGTTCCTCTCTGGGGGTGCCTGGTGGCACCCAATGGCAGTGCAAGGGCTTCCTATCGGGGTGGGAGCGGGTTTTTATCGCGTCGTCAGATACGCCCCGTAGGCAGCCCCGTACAGGGAGACTTCGTAATCCCGCACGACAAAGACGGGGATGCTCTGGAGCAGCGCCTGGATGTTCTCCCTGTAACTGCCCTGAAAAGCCTCTGTGAAGCGGTGGTCTTCCAGAAACCACGCTTCGTTTTTTGTTACGATTCCTCCCGCAAGATACAGCCCTCCCAGGGGGAGAAAATGAAGCGCCGCAGCCTTGGCGGCATGGCCGTAGTTGGTGACAAAACGGCGCATGATCTCCCCGGCGCAGGCGTCTCCCCGAGCGGCCTCACGGGAAACCAGTTGGGCCTGATCTGTTTCCGGAGGCGGCGAGGCGAGGGGGGATTCCCGGGGAATCCGGCCCGTCTCACGGAAAAAGTTGAGGATGTTAGTGATCCCCCGACCGGAGACGAAGCATTCAGCCCCCGGCGGGGCAGGCTCGTGACGGGAAACAAAATCGAGAAGATCCCGGCTGAAATCGTCGTAGGGAGCGAAGGGAGCATGGCCGCCTTCCGAGGGCAGGGCTATGTACCCCTCCTGGTGTTCCACCACGTACCCCACGCCGAGGCCCGTCCCCGCTCCCACCACGGCCCGCACGGTGTGTCCAGCAGGCGTTGGTTCGGGAGAACCAGCGGGGGGGGTGAATACTCGTGTAATTCTTTCGGAATCGGTGGTGTCCAGGAGAGGAATCCCGTAGCTGATCGAGGTAAAATCATTTATGACAGCCACGGCCATTCCCAGGAGAGACTCCAGGGAAGATTGCTCAATGTTCCAGGAGAGGTTTGTAAGATGGCAACGGCCCGCCCGGACCGGGCCTGCTCCGCTTACGCAGGCTGCCCGGGGTCTCAGAGAGGGCGGGAGAGCCGGAAGTTTGGCCTTTACATCCTCCAGGGCCTCTTCCAGGGAGGAGAGCTGCTGCGACTTGTACTGATAGCGTTCAAGAATTGTAAACCCGGTCCCCCTGCGCCCCACCAGGGCGCAACTGGTGTTGGTTCCTCCCACGTCACAGGCCAGAAAGGTCTCCTGGAGAGTGGGGTCTGTCTGGTATGATTCCTTTCGTTCCATTGAGTGCCGTTATAGTACAAGGAGATGGAATTGTCCATTCAATATTCCTTGAGGATCCCTTTCCCCGGGGCAAATGCCATTTTTCCTGTTTTACTTGAGAAATCAATTTTATTCGGGTACACTGTTTCCGCAGGCGGAGGTGTAATGGAATCAGGCGACAAGAAGTTCCGGCTCGTGACTCGAAGTGATTTCGATGGGCTCGTGTGTGCGGTTTTGCTCCGCGACCGGGGCCTGATAGACGAAATAAAGTTCGTTCACCCGAAGGATATGCAGGATGGTCTTATTGCAATCTCCAGCGATGATATAACCACAAACCTTCCCTACGTTGAGGGGGTATATCAGGCCTTCGATCATCATTATTCCGAATCGGTAAGGGTGGGAGAGCAGGAGCGCTACATATGCGATCCCTCGGCACCCAGCACTGCTCGGGTGGTGTACAATCACTTCGGGGGGGAACAGGCGTTTCCATCGATCAGTCACGATATGATGACTGCCGTGGACAAGGGCGATAGCGCTGATTTCACCATGGAGGAGGTTCTGAACCCCGAAGGATGGAACCTCCTGAACTTCATCATGGACGCACGGACAGGGCTTGGCCGGTTCCGAAACTTCCGTATTTCCAATTACCAGCTCATGATGGACCTGATCGATTACTGCCGAAATCACGACATTGAGGATATCCTGGAGCTTCCCGACGTGACCGAACGGGTAGAACTCTATCAGGAGCACCGGGAGCTCTTCCAGAAACAGCTCAGGACCGTAGGTAAAATGGATGACCGGGTTCTGGTAGTCGATATGCGAACCCAGGAGACAATTTACGCAGGGAATCGCTTTGTAAAATACGCCCTCTTTCCTGAATCGACCGTCTCGGTACAAATCCTCTGGGGGTTCAAGCGGCAAAATACGGTCCTCACCGTGGGAAAATCAATTTTCAACGAGGGGTGCACCACAAATATCGGCGAACTCATGCTTTCCTACGGTGGGGGTGGTCATGTAGCAGCCGGAACCTGCCAGGTGGCCAACGAAGACGCCGAGCGGGTGATCCAGGAGGTCGTAGCGGTCCTGCAGGAGTCCTGATCCTGCTGTTGAAAGCCTCTCAATCTGCCACCGCACCAGGGAATCACGGGAGTACAGACACCGATGACAGACATCTTTGATAATCTCGCCGCGCTGGAGCAGGATGGTCAGGCTCAGCGCCTGCAAGCCCTGAGTGATCTGGTTTCTTCTCGTGCCGGGGATCTCGCCGATCGGCCCTGCACGGAGGAAGTCAATAACCACATCCATACCCATTATTCCTTCAGTCCCTACTCACCGGCAGCTGCAGCCTTCCTGGCTCGCTGGAGCGGGCTTCGTGCTGTGGGGAGTGTCGATCACGATTCTATAGGTGCTGCCCGGGAGCTTGTCGAGGCGGCACGCATTGTGGGCATTGGTTCCACCGTGGGAGCAGAACTGCGGGTCAGCTTCGAGAACACCCCCTTCGCGAAAAAGCGCCTGAACAACCCCGACTCCATCGGTATCGCCTACATGGTTCTTCATGGTGTTCCTCTCCCGCAGGTTCCCGGGGTAGAGGCTTTCCTGGCCCCGCTTCAGGATGTCCGGAACGAGCGCAATCGCGCCCAAGTGGAACGCCTTAACGAAATCCTCGCTTCCCGGGGGCTCCCGAAGGTCGATTTTGACCGTCACGTTCTCCCTCTTTCCTGGGCAGACCGGGGCGGGAGCGTCACCGAGAGGCACATTCTTTTTGCTCTTGCCTCTCTGGTGGAGGAGCATTTTGGCCGGGGAGAGAAGCTGGTCCAGGCGCTGAGGGGTGATTTCGGTCTGACCCTTTCGCCGTCGCAGGAAGAGGCTCTCCTTGATCGGAAGAACCCTCATTACCGCTACGATCTCCTGGGGGCTTTCAAGGGACATTTTGTGGAACGCTTCTTTATCCAGCCTTCCCGGGCCGAGTGTCTGCCCGTGGAGGAGGTGGTGGCCTTCGGGAACGAGGTCGGGGCTGTTCCAGCTTACGCCTATCTGGGCGACGTGGGAGAATCGCCCACGGGTGACAAGGCTGCCCAGGCTTTCGAGGATGCCTTTCTTGATGAGCTCTTTCTGGAGCTGCCCCGGATCGGGTTTCGCGCCGTCACGTACATGCCGCCCCGGAACACCCCTCAGCAGCTGAAGCGGGTGAGAGAGCTCTCGGAATGTCATGGTTTGATGGAGATCAGCGGTGTCGACATCAATTCCAGTCGTCAGGTTTTTACCTGCCCCGAGGTGATGAAACCGGAGTTTCGCCACCTGATAACCAACACCTGGGGGCTGATCGCTCACGAAAAGCTCTCTGCCCTGGATCCTCGCTGGGGGCTCTTTCACCAGGGAAACCCCCTGGGGAGTCTCTCTTTGCCAGAGCGGATTGCCCGGTACGGCGAGATCGCCCGCCAGAGCGATCTCCACCGTCCCGAGGATCTCCTCGAAGGCGCTATCGCAGCATTTCCTGCCCTCCCGTAACGGGGAGGGCCTGGCCCGTCTCGTACTGCTGTTCCACCACGTAGAGAATTGCTCGCACCACGTCCCGGCCGGTACAGCCCCGTTTCATCGGGACCCGTTCCTCGTAGAAACGGCGGACATCTTCCAGCGTTCTTGCCCCGGGGACCTTCCCCGTTCGCAGGTACTGCACAAAGAGCCCCTCTTCAGGGTCGCTCCAGAGGGGGCCGTCCAGAAAGTTCCCCGGGCAGACGGCGTTGATCTTGATATTCTCCCCGATCAGCTCCAGGGCAAAACTCTGGACCAGGCCGATGCCGCCGAACTTGCTCCCGGCGTAGGCTCCGTTCCGGTTGCTCCCCGAGAGTCCGCTCTTGGAGTTGATCTCGATGATATCGGTGCTGAAGGGTGGCCGGGGGTGATGCTCCCGGGCCGCTGCAATCCGGGCCGCAGCGTTTTGATCTGCCAGAATCGGGACGGCGTGTTTCGTCATGAGAAAGAAGCCGGTATAATTTACGCTTGTTACCAGCTGAAAATCCTCCAGGGGAAGGTCCCGGACGCTTCCCGCCTTCAGAACTCCGGCGTTGCTAATCACCAGATCCAGGCCGCCGTAGTGGCGGAGAACCTCCCTGTAGAGGGCCTGCACCGATTCTTCCTTCGTCACATCGAGACTCAGCGCAAGATGGCGTGTTCCCTGGCAAAGGGTGTTGAGTTTTTCCGCTTCCCTCCGGGCGCCCTGCAGATTCAGGTCCGCCAGGATGACCTGGGCTCCCGCTGCAGCGAGTTCCCGGGCAATTTCGAGGCCGAATCCCTGGGCTCCTCCCGTGATGAGCGTCACCTTGTTACGAATTACTGAGGAACGCTCCTCGGGAAGGCCCAGCTTCTCCGGGACGAGGGAAGAAGGTGCTCCCAGGGAATCCTGGTTCTCGCCCAGGAGAAAACACCGGGAATCCCAGAGGACGACTCCCGGGGTCTTCCCGCTGCGGCGGGTATAGGCGATCCACTGGTCCACCAGATCTTCCACGGAGTCTGTTTCCGGGGAGATATGGAGTATCGCCGGGTCATCTTCTGGTTGTGTGTCCCCGTACCGCTGTGCCTCCTCCGTGGAGGCGGCGCGGACCGTCAGAGCGCTGAAGCCGTTCCAGGAGCAGCCCCGCAGGGCTGCCTGAAACGTCTCGGGTGTCAGATTTTTCATGAAATCAGACCCCCTCCCGATAACGACGGAGGAGCTCTCCGTTGGTTTGTACCGTCGATACCTGATGACCCGGCAAGGGGAGGATCTTCTCGTGGATTGAGTCGATGATCCACTCTTTCTGGGGAAAGAAAGAATCTTCCAGCTCCGAGGCGGGAGTAATCCAGTTGCGGGACCCCACCACCACAGGTGGAGCGTCCAGGTGGTCAAAGGCGAGTTGTGCCACGGTCCCGCCCAGGGAATAGAGGAAGCTTCCCCGTTCCACGGCATCGGAGGCAAGAACGAGCCTGCCTGTCTTGCGCACCGATTCGACGATCGGTTCCAGATTCAGGGGGTTAATAAAGCGGGCATCGATCACTTCTGCAGATATTCCGTAGCGTTCCTGCAGATCGTCCGCTGCGTCCAGGGCCCGGTAGAGGGTTGCGCCGATGGTGACTATAGTGAGATCCGTACCTGCTCTCTTGATATCGGGTTCTCCCGGGGGTATCTCGTAGTATTCCCGGGGTACGCCATCGGTGTGGAAGAGCTCGCCAATGTCGTAGAGGCGCTGGCTTTCGAAGAAGATTACCGGGTCTGTTCCTGCCAGGGCTTCGTTGAGCATTCCCTTGGCATCGTAGGGGGTTGCCGGAAAGTAGACCTTCAGGCCGGGGATGTGGGAGGTTATGCTGCTCCAGTCCTGGGAGTGTTGTGCGCCGTATTTGCTGCCCACCGAGACCCGAACTACCAGAGGCATCTTGAGAACACCGGCGCTCATGGCCTGCCATTTCGCCATCTGGTTGAAAATTTCGTCGCCGGCTCTCCCCATGAAGTCGTTGTACATCAGTTCGACCACAGCGCGACCACCCGAGAGTGCGTAGCCCACGCCGCTACCGACGATAGCACCCTCGGCGATGGAGCTGTTGAAGAGGCGCTGATAAGGGAGCGCTTCGGTGAGACCCCGGTAAACGGCGAAGGCGCCTCCCCAGTCCCGGTTCTCCTCACCGTAGGCGACCATGGTGGGATCTTTGTAAAAGCGGTGGATCATCGCCTCGAAAAGGGCATCCCGGAGCTGATAGGTCTTCATCCTGGAAAAGGCTGTGCCGTCGGGTCCGATGCCAAAGCGCTCTTTTTTCTCGAGCTGTTTTAGCCGGGGGTTTTCGTTCAGGGGAAGAAGCACCTGGGGATCGCCCTGGTCAAGGGCCTCGGCCCGGCTGTTGCTGAACATGTATCGGGCGATGTCTTCGGGATTCATCCGGGGGCTTTCCGTCAGGTCTGTCGCCAGGCGGGTCGCCTTGATCAGTTTTTCCCGGACCTGGAGGTCTATCTCCTGGAGTGATGATTCATCGGCCATGCCGTTTTTCAGCAGATACGAGCGGAACTCCTGAATCGGATCGTGATCCTTCCAGAGATCGACCTCTTCTTTGGAGCGATAGCTTGAGGCGTCCGAGGGAGAGTGGCCACTGATCCGGTAGGTGATGGTGTCCAGAAGAACCGGTCCGCGTCCCTCGGCGAGAATGGTCTTTTTGCGGAGGATCGCGTCGGCAACGGCCAGAGGGTTAGACCCGTCCACACGTTCGGCGTGCATGTTCTCCTCGTTGACGCCTGCTCCCAAACGCGCCAGTACCTTGAAGCCCATGGTTTCTCCCACGGTTTGTCCGCCCATGCCGTAGAAATTGTTGAAGAAATTGAATATCACCGGAGGTGCTCCTCCGATCTCCCCGGGCCAGAGTGTACGGTATTGATCCATAGCGGAGATCATGATCGCCTCCCAGACAGGGCCGCAGGCGGCGCTGGCATCGCCTATGTTCGCGATGACGATTCCCGGCTTTTTATTGATTCGTTTGTACAGTGCCGATCCCAGGGCGATATCGGCGCTTCCTCCGACGATCGCGTTGTTGGGCATGCTCCCGAAGGGGGCAAAGAAGGCGTGCATGGATCCGCCCAGCCCCCGGTTGAGTCCTGTGTTGCGTGCGAAGATCTCGGCCAGGGTTCCGTAGAGGATAAAATCTTCAGCCAGGTCTGTTACGGACCCGGTCGTGCCCTGTTTCTCCAGAACCCGGAGAATGTCACCCTCCAGATAGGTTTCCATCACCCCCTGGAGGGTGGCTTCATCGCTTTGGGCAATCGCTGAGAAGCACTTGGCAAGTATCTCGCCGTGGCTCCGATGACTGCCAAAGATGAAATCCTGTGCATCCAGATGCATGGCCTGGCCCACGGCGGCGCTCTCCTGTCCTATGGAAAGGTGGGCGGGGCCGGCGTGGTTGTAGGAGATTCCTTCCCACTCGCCGGTCATCTTGATGGTGTTGAGCATTGTCTCGAACTCACGAATCACCACCATATCGTGGTACACCCGCTGAAGGCGCTGAACTCCGTAGCGCTTCTTCTCTGCTCCAGGATCGCTCCGGTAGTGATTCACGGCGATAGGGGCGATCGTGAGGGTATCTTTTTTTCGTACGTCCCGGGGATGGACAAGCTGTTCCTTAGGCATGGTTGGTATCCTTTCTGTGTGTTTTCGCTCCAGCGGTATTCTGTGATCCGGCGGTATGAGATGTCATATCCCGGGGTGCTCCCGAGGGGACCGCCCAGAGGGCATCGCGCAGGGCTTCGCTTACTGTGGGGTGGGGAAAGACAATTTTTCGCAGATTTTCCACGGTCCAGCCCGTTTCAATCATGGCGGCGGCGCTGTGGATGATCTCGCTGGTGCCGCTTCCCAGCATCTGAACCCCCAGAAGGCGCCTGTCGCCGGCGTTGACCACGACGGTGACGGTGCCCTTTTCCCGGGGGTGTTCAGCCACGTAGCGCCCGCTCACCATCAGGGGCAGAGTAACTGTCCGGGTCTGGTACCCCCGGGCCTCAGCCTCCCGGGCGGTGAGGCCGCAGCCTGCCACCTCGGGGCTTGTGAATACCACCCAGGGGATGGTATCGAAGCGCATCCTGTTGGGCCAGTTCTGCCGT
The DNA here is from genome assembly GCF_900156105.1 of Alkalispirochaeta americana. NCBI lineage: Bacteria > Pseudomonadati > Spirochaetota > Spirochaetia > Spirochaetales > Spirochaetaceae > Alkalispirochaeta > Alkalispirochaeta americana. Next base: position 104,100 of record NZ_FTMS01000005.1, on the reverse strand, counting down.
CCGGCGGCGCTTGTGGCTTCCTTCGAGAGAGAATCTTCACGAAACATGTGGGAAACGGCGACCTCTCCCATGCGATACGCCGCGTGGGCCAGGAGCATTTTTCCGGTAATATCCCCTGCCGCGTAGACACCGGGAAGGTTCGTCTGGAGGTACTCGTCGACCACCACGCAACCCTGGTGGAGGGCCACGCCGGCTGATCCAAGGCCTTCCTCAACGGCGCGGGAGACGCGTCCTGTGGAGAGGAGGATCAGATCGGCCTGGATCGTCTCCGGTTCTGCGGCGGGGCCCGAGCGATCATCCGCAACGGGGCTGATATGGATCGTTTCGTCCTGAATCCGGTCTACCCGGTACCCCGTGCGGAAAGATATCTCCGGCAGATGCTTGCGCAAATTCCGGGCCATCTCCGGCTCCAGCGAGGGGATGATCTCGGGCATCATTTCTATCACTGTTACGTCCGTGCCGATCGAGGCAAAGAAGGCGGCAAACTCCATTCCGATGTAGCCACCTCCGATCACGGCGAGCCGTTCGGGCTGCTTCTGAATCTCCAGAATCTCCCTGCTGGTCACGACTCGGGGGTTATCCCGGGACCCGGGAATGGGCGGGCGGGCGCTGGAGCTTCCCTGGGCAAGAAGGATGAAGGTTCCCCCGATCTCCTCTCCCTCAATGGAGACAAGACCCGGTCGCAGGAACGTGCCCTGGCCCGTGCGAAGGTCCACTCCCAGGCGTTTTAATTGACCCAGGATTCCCTTTTGAAGCGTCGCAATTACCGATGCTTTGTGTTTCATGGCCACCGCCAGATCGAAGGTGACATCCCGGGCTGTTACCCCCAGGGAAGCCGAGTTTCTGGCCTGGGTGTATATCTTTGCCCCGTAAAGAAGAGATTTGGTCGGGATGCAGCCTTCGTTCAGGCAGGTTCCCCCGATGGCTTTTTTCTCTGCCAGGAGTACGGTTTTTCCCAGGGCGGCGGCACGCTCGGCTGCAATGTACCCGGCGGGGCCTCCTCCCAGAACGATCAGGTCGTAGTGTTTCACCGTTGCCTCCCTTATTGCGCCAGCAGGAGGTCGATTCGGGACACGCGACGTGCCAGCTCCTGGAGGAAGCGTGCCGCCGGCGCTCCGTCTACCACCTGGTGGTCCACCGTGAGGGAAAGCCCGATATGCGGATAGTGTTGAACCTGGCCGTCCTCATCCAGAACTGCTTTTACAGTGATGGTGTTCACGCCGAGAATCGCCACCTGAGGGGGATTCAGGACAGGTGTAAAGGCTTCAATTCCCAGGGACCCCAGATTTGTGATGGTGAAGGTTCCCGGTGCGAGATCTTCCCCGGAGGCTTTGCCCGAGAGACATCGCCGGACCAGGTCTTTCCCTCTTTCGGCCAGGTCTTTCAAGGAGAGGGTTTCGGCGGCGGCTATGGTTGGTACCATGAGTCCCCGTTCGGTATCGACGGCAAAGGAGAGATCTACCCGGTTGAAACGGCGAATTTCTCCTTCCACCAAATGGGCGTTCAGGGCCGGGTAGTCGGGAAGGGTCCGGGTCGTTGCAAAGAGGATCATGTCGTTGATGGTGATCTGATCGAGGCCCAGGGGCGCGCCGTCTTTTTTGAAACGGCTGCGCAGGGCCAGAAGTGCCCTGGCATCGGCGCTGGTCTGGAGGGTGAACTGGGCCGTTGTGGCGAGAGATTCCCGCATGCGCTGGGCGATTACTTTTCTCACGCCCTGAAGGGGCAGGGTGCTCTCCACGGGCGGAGGCGTTTCCGCGTCGGGGCGGGCCTCGGGTTCCCTGATTTTATCAGTCCGGGAGGGGGTGTCCTGCTGGCGATCTTCCTGAAACAGATCGTCCTGACGGGCAATCGAAGCGACAACGTCACGTTCGATGATTCTTCCTCCGGGGCCCGAACCGCGGAGTTCCTCAAGCAGGATGCCCTCGGCAGAAGCTCTCGTTTTTGCCCGGGGGCTTGCGGCACTCTCGAGAGTGCCCGCCGGAGCGGCCCTGTTCTCACGGGCAGAATCGGTTCCCGGTGCTCTGGGCGAAGCTGTTTCAGGAGGATTCCGGGGTTCCCTGCTCTCTGCGATGCCGGGAGTGGTGGTGTCTGCCTCTTCCCCCGGTTCTCCCACAAGGGCCAGGGCCGTCTTTACCGGAACCTCGTCTCCCTCCTGGAATAGCTGCTTCAGAAGAGTTCCCCGGGCTGTAGACTCCACCTCCATGGTGGTTTTATCGGTTTCCACCTCGCAAAGCACGTCTCCTGGTTCCACCGTCTCGCCCACCTGTTTTGTCCACTGCAACAGGATTACGCTCTCCACAGAGTTTCCCTGCTGCGGAAGAAGTACTGTATCTGCCATTATTCCTCCGATTCTGTTCCTGCCCGCAGAACCTGCGGTCCTGTTTCTTCGATTGCCCGGGCGTCCTCCGGGGAAAGGTCTTTGTCCACGATAATGGTGGTAACCTCTTCCAGGGGGAGGACCTTGACAAAGCCGCTTTTGTTGAACTTGCTGCTGTCGGCCAGGACGACCACCTGATCGGCCTGGGCGGCCATGGCTTTCACCACCTCGGCCCCCTCAACCAGATGGGTCGAGAGGCCATGGGTTGCCGAGAATCCGTCGGTTCCCACAAAGGCAATGCGCACGCGGAAACGCTTGATGTGTTCCAGTGCTACGGGACCTACGATACTCTCCGTTGCGGGGCGGTATTCTCCTCCTACAACCTGAACGCGGAGTCCCGGGTTTCCCCGGCAGTGTCCCAGAGCGAAGGCGTTGTTGGTGACAACGCTGATATCCCGTTTTCCCAGAAGAAATCGGGCGATCATAGCTGTGGTGGTGCCCGCTTCGATCATAATGGTGTCTCCGTCCTGAACCATCTCTGCTGCAACCCGGGCTATGGCGTGTTTTTCCGCTTGCCGTGACTGTTCTCGTTCTATGATCTCCGGGTGAATGGTGGGAACCGCTCCTCCCCGGACCCGGTAGAGGTAACCCTTTTCGCTCAGGCTTTTCAGGTAGGCGCGCATCGTTACAGCCGATACAGCCAGATGCTCTGCAAGATCGGTCACGCCCAGATTGGGATCTCTCACCAGAAGGGTGAGTATTTGCTGTTCCTTTTCGTTAAGCTGTGGAATCATAACCTTTTGATCCGCCTTTCATTAGAGAATAATAAGTCATAAGAAAGAAATACGCAAGAATTTTCTCGGGTCATCTCAGGGATGGACGAGGGAGAGCCTGCAAGGAGTGATATGCAAAAGGTGGAAAGGGCCAGGTTGCAGGGGCAGAGACAAAACGGAGGCTGCCCGGAAGGGGCAGCCTCGTGAAGGCGGGGGTTAGTCGGTGATGACGCCCTTTTTGAGAATGATATTCGCGTAGAGAGCCGTCTCGCCTGTGGCAACCACGGCAAAGGCCTGGCTCGCCCGCTCGTAGAAGGCGAAGCGTTCCACCATCTCAAAGCCCGCCCCGGCGTGAGGGGGGTGAGCCTCGCGGAGGATCTTCTCGTAGGTCTCCCATATGAGAGGCGGATCCCCCGATCCGGGGAGGACCTCCATGAGCGCCGCCGGTTGAGCCACAAAGGTATCCAGTGGGAAGAGCTGGAGAATTGCCTCCAGCAAGGGCGGAACTCCATGACCGTCGGCCCGGACGACCCGGCGACCCAGGGTCGCGGCGGGGAAGTTTCCATCGCCCAGGACCAGCTCGTCACCGTGACCCATCGAGGCCAGCACGTGGAGAAGTTCGGGGCTGATGATGCTCTTTATTCCTCGAAGCATCGCGCTTTCTCCTTTCAGGATCCCTTGTAGAGAGGGCCAAAGTTCTGGCACGCCCGAAAATCACCCGATTCCAGGTCCATTCCGAAGAGTGTCCACGCGCTGGGCCGGAAGATTTGATCCTCGGGAATATTGTGCATGTAGACGGGGATTCGCAGCATTCCTGCCAGGGTGATCAGGTCCGCTCCGTAGTGGCCGTAGCCGATCGCACCATGGTTCGCACCCCAGCTGGCCATAACTGTATAGACATCGCGGAATCGGCTGTTGTCGGCCAGGCGTGGAACAAACCAGGTGGTGGGCCAGGTGGGGTTTGTCCGATCATCCAGAGTGGTGTGAACGTCTTCGGGAATTTCCACAGCCCATCCTTCGGCGATCTGGAGGGCTGGCCCCAAGCCGGCCACAATATTGATTCGGGCCATGGTTACAGGCATCTCTCCCCGGGTGGTGTAGTCTGTGCTCCAGCCTCCGCCCCGGAAGTAGCCCAGCTCTGCAGCACGCCACTTTGTTGCCTTCAGGCACCGGCGGGCTTCTTCGGGGGTGATCTCCCACCAGGGTTTCATCGCCGGTTTCCCGTCAATTTCCTGCTCCCCTGTTCCATCCAGTGCCGCGGGGCCGGAGTTAATCAGATGGATGATTCCGCCGGCAGCCCGGCCGGTGAGCTCCGTTCCCGTGACGCGATGAACTGCCTCGGGGCTCCAGTAGGTGCGAACGTCGGCAAAAATCTGGGCGCTCCCTGTGAGGAGGTGGCCGAAGGTCATGGTCATGGCGTTGAGGTTGTCGTTTTCTGTGGCCACCATGTAGGGTTGGCGGATGCCGTTCCAGTCAAAACTTGACGTAAGAATCGCCTCCATCATGTCGCCGTTGGGCATGAAATCGGTCCACTGGCGCTGGCCCTGAAACCCTGCGGCCAGGGCGTTATGGCCCAGGGCCTCCTCGCCGTGGCCTTCTTCGGCGAGACGGGGATTCCCCGTCATCAGATCCCTGGCGATCAGAGCCATCTTGACGCTGGTCTCCCAGTCCTGGTCCTTCTGCTGCCGTGTGCGCTGGTGCTCGGGCTGATTGGGATCGTCCCCCTCCTGGCAGAGCTCCCTCACCCAGGCCAGAGCCCGGGCGTATTCGTCCCTGTCGTAGATTTCCTGCTCCATGCGGCGGATGAACTCGCTCATGTCGATGTATTCGTTGCGCATTCCCAGGTAATCCTTGAAAAAGCTCTCGGTCACATAACATCCGGCGATCCCCATGCTGGAACCGCCCATGGAGAGGTAGCTTTTCCCGCGCATGTAGGCTACGGCAAGGCCGGCCTGGGCAAAGCGCAGGAGTTTTTCCCGCACATCGGGGGGGACGCTTTGATCGTCGCTATCCTGGACGTCCTGGCCGTAGATTCCGAAGGCGGGGATTCCCTTCTGGGCGTGTCCGGCCAGGGCCGCTGCCAGGTAAACCGCGCCGGGGCGCTCGGTTCCGTTGAACCCCCAAATTGCTTTCGGGATAAGGGGGGTCATATCGATTGTTTCCGAACCGTAACACCAGCAGGGTGTTACCGTGAGCGATACTGCAACCCCTTCGCGCTCAAACTGGGCCGCGCACTGGGCCGCCTCGGCGACCCGGCCGATGGTGGTATCGGAGATCACTACTTCTACGGGGAGCCCGTTGGGGTATCGCAGGGTTTCCTCAAAGAGCTTCTTTGCGGCGCGCGCCATGTTCATGGTCTGCTCTTCCAGGCTCTCCCGAACGCCCCGAAGGCGACCGTCAATGGTTGGACGGATTCCTATTCGCGGCAGGTTGCCCCGCAACCGCTCGGCGGGGGGATTCACAGGCATTCGTGTTTCAGACATGAGTTCCTCTCCTGCAGGTTCGTGTTGAGCAATGCAATCGTTTACATACAGTAGTATACACCGACTTCTCCTGCAACGCAAAGGGATTTTTTGTTCTCCCTTCGCCCCTGAAACCAGAACGGACAGGAGCTTTCGGAATAGTTTTACCATCCCCCGGATAGACATTTTGAAGATCTCTTGATAGTACAGGGTACATGATTTCATCACGAAGGATTTTCATCGAACCGGAGGAATCTTCAAAGGAGCGTTCCCTGGAAAGAGAGAAGCGTTCCCTGGAAAGGATGTCGCTTTTTTCACGGGGTTTCTTCCGGACCCTGCTGTTTTCCCTTGCCCTTTCTCTTGTGCCATGGCCTGCTCTGGCCGATGAGACAGGGAAGGCCGACAGGCTGAAGGATGTTGTCCTGTCGACAAGGTCCTCCGGGGAAGAGACTGCAGCGGAACGCTTTTCGGTTCCCCCGCCGATTGTAGAATACGCTCCGGTTGTGGCGATCATGGATTATACCACGGGAACGATCCTCTACGAGAAGGGTCTTGATAATGAGTGGGTTCCCGCTTCAGTGACAAAGCTGGTTACGGTTTATACGGCGCTGGAAGCGTCACGACGGGGAGCTTTTCCTTTGGATGAGGCCTTGCCGGTACACCCCGAGGCTTATGCCCGCGCCATGCCTCCGCGAAGTTCCCTCATGTTTCTTGGTCCTGACCAGCGGGTGAACGGCTGGGACCTTCTGCGGGGGTTGGCGGTATCAAGCGGAAATGATGCTGCCGTGGAGGTCGCGCTTCGCGTGGCTGGATCAGTTAGTGCTTTTGCCGGCGAGATGAACAATACAGTCCACTCCCTGGGCCTGAAACGACTCTATTTTGAGGAGCCCTCGGGGCTGAGCCCGGGAAACAGGATTACAGCCCGGGAGATCGCTTATTTTACCCGAATTTTGATAGAGCGCTGGCCCGAATCGTTGCCGCAGCTCTTTTCAATGCAGTCTTTTGCTTACCCCGAGGCGAAGCATTTCCCGGGGGGGCGGCTTCAGGGAAACACGATTGTTCAGTACAACCGGAACACTCTCTTGCGGGATTATCCCGGGGTTGATGGAATGAAGACGGGTTACACCAGTGCCGCCGGATATAATGTGGTTGCCACAGCACGGCGGGGAGATCAGCGTCTGATCGCTGTGGTTCTTGGCGTGGCGGGGCCGACACACCTTGAGGGGGGGCGGCGGCGTTCCAGCGATGCGATCAGTCTCTTTGACTGGGCGTTTTCCTCGTTTCAGACCGTCTCCCTGACCCTTCCTCCGCCGCAGGAGGTTCCCATCTGGGGGGGGAAGGAGCGGTATGGAACGGTGGCGGCGACCCAAAACCTGTCTGTTGTGATTCCTGCCGGGACGGAGAGTCTGCTCCGGGGGGAGGTGGAGGTGCCTGATAGTTTCTGGGCTCCCCAGGATAGGGCTTCACCTGCGGGAATGGTACGGTATCGTTTGGGTACGGAGCCTCTGCTGGAGGTTCCGTTGTGGTTTACTCAGCCCATAGAGGCGGGGGGAGTTCTGCGCCGGGGCTGGGATCGGTTGCGATGGTGGTTTTCCCGTCTTGCTCTGCGGATTGCTTCCTGACGAAAGGGGTGATTCGCTTGCTGCGGGGTTTTGCGCCAGGGATCGGAGCGGAAATCCCGCAGGGGGCGCAGCGGCTGCGCGGCGAGCGGGAGTGAGCCGGGAAGGCAGCCGCGACCCGGCGCCACCGAGGAATTGGAGCGGAGAGCCCGACCCGCCGGCCCGGCGGGTGGCGCCGGGATTTTCCCGGGGTGTGCCGGAGAGGTGTCCGGTTAGCTCCCGGGTTCCCGGGGGTTTTCCAGGGAGCTGGAGCGGCGGCTTTCGCTGAGGCTTCCCCGAAGATCGAAGAGGCTGGTAAAGTTTTTTCGGCGCATCCACCGAAGGAGCGCTTCCTGGTAGTCCCTGGCCCAGGAGCCTGCTTCAACCTCTTTTCCTGCGGGGACGGGAATGGTTCCCAGGGTTGCGCCGGCCAGGAGGCTTTCTGCCAGGCTGTCGGGTTGGCCCAGGGGCAGGCGTGCGGCGATATGGGGGGTGACCCGACGGTAGAGGAGTTGGATAGACGACAGGATCGTGACAAATTCCGCGTCAGAACGGCGGTCGTGAATAGCCCGGGAATCGGTGGAGATGGTCTCGATATCGATGGCGGTCAAGGCCGAAGAGCTTTTGAGGAATATCCCCTTGATGGAGCCTTCTCCCAGGGCGTGGACCAGGGCCTGCATTCCGTAGGGTGCAGCAGGGAGTTGAACGGTCACGGGAAGGTTTGTCTTGGGAGCCACGCCGACGCTTGTCCTGAGGATCTCCTTTTCCAGACGGTCAGACCGCATCGCTCGCCAACGGTCCTCCCTCAGGGGCATCAGGATAACCGCGCTGGCTCCGGCCATTTCCATAGCCCGGGTGGTGTTGAGCCAGTCGCTTCTTCTCGTGCACTGGAGGGGCGTGAGGAGTGGTATTTCCGTCAGGTCTGAAATTTTTTCCAGGTGCTCCAGATAGGCGTCATAGTTCAGTCGCCGACGGATTTTCTCGCTGTCGCGAACGGCTCCGTCGGTCTGGTTGTTTCCGGTTACTTCCTGATCGTTTTCGCTCCAGGAGAGACGTTCCTCGTCCAGGGGCGGCAAGATCACGGCTCCGGCACCGATGGCGTTCAGGTTTTCCACGATTTCCGGTGGAGGAAGGGTGTCAAGAAACTCGACGATCACCGGGCTCTTCAGGGAGAGGCCTGCATAGGTTACGTTCAGGTCTATCATCGTGGCCAGAGTATAGAAGGGCTTGGCCCCTTAGGCAAGGAGCGCGATCACTTTGCCTTTGGGGTTCTGTCGGGTTGTGCTGGTTGCCCGACATGGTTGCGGATCACCAGGATCGGGCCAGAATGGTGTAGATTCTTCGCGGTATCAGCCTGGCAAGGCGCAGGATGAGCCGGTTGGAGAGGCCTGGAATGTAGACGGGTGATCGCCGATGGAGCCCGAGGGGGCCGTTCCACAGTCGGCGAAGCGAGAGTTCCGCCACTTTCCGGGGGTCCATCCAGCGAATCAGCCCCCGGTTTTGGAGCCTCCGGGGGTGCCAGCCCAGGCGGGCATGAAAATCAGTGCGGGTGAAGCCGGGGCACAGTACCTGAAGGGCTATATTCCGTCGGGAGAGTTCCGGAAAGAGGGCGATCCCCAAAGAGACAATGAAGGCCTTGGTGGCGGTGTAGAGGGCCGGCCCTGGTGAGGGGAGAAAGGCCGCTGCCGATGAGACCAGAATGATTCCTGGAGCTTGGCCAGAGACGGAGGACTGGCCAGAGAGTAGCGGCACTGTCTGGTTCACCAGAAAGGTTGTGCATTGAACGTGGAGCTCCCCCATGGCCAGGACATCTTCCGGTGATGCCTCCAGAAAGGGTCTGTCCAGACCGTAGCCGGCGTTGTGGATGAGCAGTTCCAGCCCCGGAGTCTCCCTGAGCACCGCCATGAGCTGCTCCCGGGTTTCGGACTCCCGAAGATCCCCTAGGACAATCCTCACGGGAGGATTCCGGGGCACGTTTCGGGATAGCTCTTTGGCAAAATCTTCAAGAACTTCCCGGCGACGGCCTGTCAGGATGAGGCTCCATCCCTGGTTGGAGAGGGCCTGGGCAAAGGCTTTACCGATTCCGCTGGTGGCGCCGGTGATGCAGGCTGTCCGGTGGGGGGGGCGATTGGTGCTGATTGGTGTGCTCCTTGACCCGGGGGCGATTTTTCCGGAAGGGGAAGCTCCCTGGCCGGTTTGATATGCCTTCCCGATAGAACTTTGCCCCACCGGATGGATGCTGTCAATCACGCCCGTCGTGAGGTCCGTTGGGTCCGGGGCATTCGCCTGCAGAGGTCTTCCGGGAACCACACGTTGCAGAAAGCATGATATTCTTGGAGTTTCACCAGAAAAAAGCAGGAGGAATACATGCGCATCGACGATGAATCGATTTTTTACGCCTTTCACAGCGAGCTGATACCGGTGGTCACCGTTGAAAGCGGTGCCGAGATTCAGATGGTTACACGAGATTGCTTCTCCAACCAGATTTCCACCCCCGAAGACTTCTCGGGCCTCGACTGGAACCAGGTGAACCCTGCTACAGGCCCTGTCGCTCTTCGCGGTGCACAACCAGGGGATATTCTGAAGGTAGAGGTTCTGGGAATCAAGATCGCCGATTCCGGGATCGTTTGCGTTGTTCCCGGGGCGGGGGTTCTGGGTGATCGCATCGAGGCTGCCCAGGTCAGGATCCTTTCTGTGGACGATCGGGTTCGTTTTAACGAGAAAATTTCTCTGCCTCTGAACAAGATGATCGGTGTCATTGGAGTGGCGCCCCGGGGGGAGGCTGTTCCGAACGGCGTGCCCGGGGATCACGGCGGAAACATGGATAATCGGGTAATCCGGGAGGGCGCGACCCTGTATCTTCCCGTATTTCATGAGGGTGCTCTTTTTGGTGCCGGCGACGTCCATGGTGCCATGGGTGATGGGGAAATCGGCGTGAGCGGCCTTGAGGTGGCTGCCGAACTCACCTTCCGGCTCTCGGTGATTCCCGGGTCGGCCTCGACCATTCCTCCGCTGGAGCATCCCCTGCTGGAGGATGACCAGGATTTTTACGCCATTGTTTCGGGAGAGACCCTGGACTCCGCCACAAAACGGGCCGTGGCCACCATGGCAGATCTCGTTCAGCACAAGACGGGACTCTCCCTGGCAGAATCGACCATGCTGATGAGTTTGGCGGGCCATACCGAGATTGCCCAGGTGGTTGATCCCCAGGTGACAGTCCGCTACCGCTTGCCCAAACAGGCCGTGGCGGAGTATTTCACGAGTCTTTTCTGAGGCGGCCTGGGGTTGAGTGCCTCCATTTTTCGGGATCGGGTGCAATCAACCTCAGAAGCGGCTCCTTCGGGGATTCTTTGTGAAAAGGTCAGGAACTTCGTTCAAGCACTGGAAATTCATGATAGTATTTGTAATATTGTGTATTGATTGCGAAGGAAGGGGAAAGAAATGAGCGAAAAGAAGCGTATAGTAATTCTCGGGGGAGGCTATGGAGGGGTGCAGGTGGCCAAAAAGCTGCTGAAGCGGTTCTCTCGAAACCCTTCCGTGGAGATCACCCTGATCGATAAAAACCCCTACCACACCCTCATGACCGAGCTTCACGAGGTCGCCGGTTCACGGACCGGGCCCGAGGCTGTTCAGGTAAGTTTCAAGAAAATCTTTGGAGCCTCGCCCGTCGGGGTTGTGGTGGATGAGATAACGGGTATAGATCTCGATGGCAAGGAGCTCCTGTCCTCGGCGGCGCGATATCCCTACGATTTTCTGGTTATCGGCTCCGGTGGAGCGCCGGAGTTCTTTGATATACCTGGTGCACAGGAATACAGTTTTACTCTCTGGTCTCTGGAGGATGCTCTGCGGATACGTGGTCACGTGGAACGGCAGTTTCGCGAGGCTGCAAAACAGCTTGATCCCGAAAAAAGACGCCAGATGCTGACCTTCACCATTGCAGGAGCGGGATTCACCGGGGTGGAGCTGGCAGGAGAACTGCTGGAACGGAAAAAGGAACTGTGTCCTGCCTATCACATCGACGAGCGGGATGTGAGAGTGCTTCTGGTGGAAGCCCAGGATAGTATTCTTCCTATCCTCCCGGAGAAGTTGCAAAAGAAGGCGGAAAAGCGCCTCCGCTCGATGGGGGGAGAACTTCTCTTGAGGGCTCCTGTTACCGCTGCGGAGGCAGGAAAGGTTTTCCTGGGCGACACAACCATTCATACGGAGACCTTCATATGGACCGCCGGGGTCCACGGGGGTGAGCTCAGCAATCGCCTGAACCTTACGAAGGGCCACACAGCCCGGGGAGAATGCTCCGTCGCCTCCGTGGAGGGGATCCACGGCATGGCCGGATGCTGGTTCGACGAATCAGAGCGCTACGTGGTAGGACAGCGTGGGCGCATTCTGGTAAACGATTATATGCAGTCCGTGGACAGGGATGAGATTTATCTGGTGGGCGACGTGCTCTGGTATGTTGAGGAGGAGCATGTGGTTCCCCAGATCGTAGAGACGGCGCTTCAGACGGCCGACACGGCGGCTCATAATATCATCGCATCAATAGAAGGGAAGGAGCTTCGTCCCTTCCGCTCGGCCTATCATGGCTTCATGGTTTCCGTGGGGAGCAAGTGGGGAGTTGCGGATGTTCTGGGGGTTTCGCTGGCGGGATTCTGGGCACTGGCCATGAAGCACCTGGTGAACCTGCATTATCTCTTCGGTCTGGCCGGAGTAAACGCCTGCTGGGAGTACATCAGTGGTCAGTTCCTCACCATACAGGGAGGGCGATCTCTTTTTCGGGGGCACTTTTCCTGGAAGGTTCCTGTCTACTGGACGGTGCCTCTGCGTCTCTTTCTGGGGGGAAAATGGCTTCACGAGGGGATCAAGCATATTCGGGAGGGGTGGCTCTACCCCGGCTACGATGGGCTTATGAACGTCTGGCCCGAATCAATTCAGTTGCCCGGCGTCTCCTTTGGCGCCGCTGATGCAGTCTCGGCCGCAACCGAGGGAGCCGATGCCTACGGTCAGCCTCTAATCGAGGCTATTGCTCCTTATACCTGGTTCGCGGAAAATATTCTCTCCGCATCGCCCCTCTTGGCCTTCCTGCTGCAGGCAGCGGTGGTGATCGGACAAATTGGAATTGGTCTGGCTCTCATCGCCGGGTGTTTTACCTTCCTGGCTGCGGGGGTCTCCATCGTGTTCAGCCTCCTTTTCATCAGTTCCGGCTGGGGAAACCCGGAACTTCTCTGGTACATGGCTGCTTCGCTGGTGATGCTCGGAGGTGGAGGTCGAGGATTCGGCCTGGATCATTATCTCATGCCCTGGCTCAAGCGCTGGTGGAACAAACGGTCAATCGCGAAAAAAACCTACCTCTACATAGGAGAACCACGAGATTGAGTTTCTGGGCAGGATATCCCGAGGTTCAGCATGAGCTGGAACGAGTGCAACATCTTATAGATCAGGAGACGGCAGGCCCCGGGGGGCTCATATCCAGGGCTCTCTCGGACCTCACCAGGAGAGACGCAAAATTTCTGCGGCCCGGCTTTGTTGTTCTCGCCGGCAGGATTGGTAACGGGGGAGTGCCCCTGGGAGAGGGGGCCATAGAGCGGGCTGCCGCGATAGAGATGCTTCACATGGCATCGCTTATTCACGACGATATAGTCGACGGCGCCAGAACACGTCGTGGAGGAGATTCCCTTCATATCACCCTGGGGAGCAAGCGGGCTGTCCTTGCCGGTGATTATCTCTTTGCCCGGAGTTTTGCCCTCTTTGCAAAGTCCAGCGGTCAGGAGGGTCTGCGCCTTCTTACGCCTTCGGTGGCCAGGCTTGTCTCGTCGGTTATTGATGAATCGTCAGGGCTTGATGAGTCCCCGGCTTCTGGTTTGCCAGGGGGTTCCCTTCGGTTTAACCTCTCTCCGCGCCGCTACCTGCATCGGATTGTGGGAAAAACGGCGGTTCTCTTCGCCTTGAGTTTTCATGCCGGTGCCCTTGAGGCCGATACTCCCTCGAAAGATCTGATAGAGCCCCTGAGGCGAGTGGGATACAACCTGGGGGTGGGGTTCCAGATTATAGATGACCTCCTGGATATCGCAGGAGATCCCCGGAAGACGGGGAAGCCCCGAGGAACTGATCTGCGTGCCGGTGTCGTGACTCTGCCACTCATTTTGGCGATGCAAAAGGATTCCGGAAAGATTCTGCCAAAACTCGCCGATCAGGCTCGCCATGCCCGATGGCGCAGGACAAGAGTTCATGCCCTTGAGGAGGTCCGCCGACTGGTTTCCCGGTGCGGCGCCTTTCAGGAAACCTGGTCTGTGGCGGAACGCTATACCCGCCGGGCAGAGCGGGAAATTCTGCGCCTTCCTCCGGGGGCCGATCGTGATACCCTCCAGGAGGCTACAACACGGCTTTTGCGCAGAAGCGCCTAGATCAGGTCGTGCTTAATACTTACTGACCCCCGCTGATGATGCTTTCCAGGGCTGCAAGGCCCAGGGGCAACGCCAGGCTGACCGAGAAGAGAAGAAACGCTGCCGAGATTCGTTGCATTGACGCGCTCTTTGTCTCGTGAGAAAAGCCCTGACGGTGCATGAGCGCGTAGAGGGGAATTGAGAGAGCGAAAAAGAGGGGGGCTGTAATCTGCGCGGTATGATGGAGGAACCCCGCCCAGCCCAGGATGAAGAGAGACCCGTAGGCGAGAAACCCCTGAATGTAGACCAGGGATTCACCGACGTTTCTCCCGGCTTGTATCGAGAGGGTTTTTCGTCCAGCCAGGGCGTCTCCCTGGATATCGCAAGTATTGTTCACCGTCAGGATGGAGGCGATGAAGAATCCCGAGGGGATGCCCAGGAGCAACTCCCCGGGAGCGATTCCTCCGTTATGAACAAAGATGGTGAGACACAGCAGAAACCACCCCAAAAACCCCCCCGCAAAAAACTCGCCCCAGGGAGTCCGGGAAATGGGGCGCGGGCCTCCGTTATAGAGGAACCCCACAGCCAGGCAGAGGGCTCCTGCTGGCGCTATCAGGGGGTTTACCAGAATCGCAAGGAGGAGTCCCAGGATTATGGCAAGGGCGTACAGGATAAGCGCCACAATCAGGGCGATTCCCGGCGCTACCCGCTGGTGGACCAGGACCTTATCGGCCTCCCGGTTTGTCTGCTGTCGATCAACCCCGGTCCAGTAGTCAAAGAAGGTATTAAAGGCTGTGGTTCCCATGTCCACGGCGAGAACGGCCGCCACCATTAATCCTGTCCGCCCCGGGAGAAATCTGCCCGACGAGGCAACCGCCGCAAGGATTCCCAGACTGAAGGAAGAGATGCTCACAATCTTGGTCCGGAGCTCTACTATTCGCGCGAACTGGTACAGCGTCACTGTCTTTCTGCTCCTTTGAATCGTCCGATCCAAGATATCCGATGCCATCAAGAAATACCAGAGTGAAAGGCTTTCCTTTTTCTCTCTTTGTGTAGTAAAATTATCATGTAATTGCAGATAGATGCGATTGCAAGGAGATAATGATGAACAAGAAAATGGTTTTTGGTGTTTTTACCCTTTTTGTGGCAGCTGTGGTACTTCTGGTGGCTTGTGGAGCTCCCCCGCCACCTGCAGGATTTGCTCCGGGCCAACGTTCCGAGGCCTACGCCTACGTCCACGGAGGCTATGTGGGCATGGCTGTGGTCACCACCGATGATAAGGGAGCCCTTTCGGCTCACATAGACGAGGCCTTTCTTCCCCATACCCTGGCCATTGTCGATATCGACTCGGACCAGTGGACTCGGGAGAATACCCTCTCCTATCAGGTGCGGGGAAACGAGATCTTTGTTGCTCGCCATGTCTCCTACCAGGGGAAACCCTACAGGGGAGTCTCCGTGGGAACTGCTTTGGCCTACGTCGCCGCCGACGATCAAGGTAATCCTGCCGGAAACGTTCTTCTGGATCTGGAGATCCTGAGAAACCAGGAGACCATGGCCCGGTGGTTTCATGGAATCCAGGAAGGAGCTTTCGCGATCCACCAGAGTTTTGACGGAGACCCTCTCCCGGTGACCTCCACCGCCTACGGCGGCGTCACCAAACGGGATTCGTCCTACTGGAGCAACGGAAGTGGCCTCGGCTGGGAAGCAAACATGAACGCTATCCAGGACGCAGTAGAACGGATTGGCCCGGGCTTCCAGCTTGACGAGATTACCCGAGGTAACGACGATCGATGGCGTCTGGCCGATGTGGTGACCCGGGCAACAGCTTCGGATTTCAAGGACTACTTCGGGCTGGTCCAGGCCGCTGTGGGCCGGCTCAAGATGAAATAGGGGCCGCTCGATCCGGCCCTGAAGCGTTTCGACTGCTTCAGGGCCGGATAAGTGCTGGGTCAGGTCAGGCGGCGAAGAAGCTCTTCCCGCCAGGCCTGGTATCGCCGGTGGAGTTCTACGGCCTGGCGCGGCAAAAAGTGCAGGGATGCCCCCGACGCAGCCTGCCAGGATTCCTCCGTGGCGTCTTCTTCGCAGCTTCTCAAGAGATAGCAGAGTCCCCGGGCTGTGGCTTCGCTGTAGCTGGGCCGAATCACCTCGCATTTCGTCAGGGAAGCCAGACGCTGACACAGGGCATCGCTTTTTGCCAGCCCTCCGGTGATGATGATTCGTTTTACAGGCTCGCCCTTTTCCTCCAGAACCCGTCGGTTTTCTTCCAGCAGAAAGATCACACTCTCGGCCACAGCCGTGGCACGGGCGCTCAAAGGGGCCTCGGAAGCGTTGTGACCGACGTAGCAGGAGGGGAAATCAGGTATCCAGTAGGGAGCCGCCAGGCCAGAGACTCCATTGAGGAAGAGAGGCGGATCTTGGGTCTCTTCGAGCCAGCCATTGAGATACCTGGCCCAGTTTGGTTCTTCCTGGCCAATCCACTCCACCAGGGCCCCTGCTGCCCCGTTGATCGTTCCCTCAAGAACGCGGATGCCCTCACTGCCATCGTCCCAGACAACGCTTTGCAGGAGTGGTGCTGCATCATCGTGGCGGGCTCGGGTTGGTTTCTGGATGAATGCGCCGGTTCCGATATTTACATAGACCGCTTCCTCGTCCAGCTTGCCTGCCGCAAAGACCGCAGCCGATTGATCCCCGGTACAAACGGTAACGGGAATGACCTGCTGGCCCAGGCTGATCGTGCCGTAGGCATGCCTGCTGGGTACCGATTCGGGAAGCACGTCCTGTGGTATCTGAAAGAGATGGAGAAGATAGTCAGACCAGTTTTTGGTGTGTACATCCCAGAGCAACGTCCGGGATGCGTTGGCCGGGTCAGCGAAGGCAGGGCTTTCATGGAGAGATCGAGCCAGAAGAAAACTTGCCAGGGGGCCACAGCAGAGCGTTCCCGCCTCGGCCGCTGCCTTGACCGCTTCGTGGTTTTTGAGAAACCAGCGCAACTTGTTTGCTCCGTAGTGAGGAGATATTCGCAAGCCCGTAATACGGGGTATCTCTTGCGATGCCTCACGAGGGAGTGTCTCCAAATGCGAAGCATCACGACGGTCCTGCCACGAGGCAATTGGAGCCAAAGCTGCACCCGAAGAGCGGTCCCAGAAGGCCACACTGGAGCGCTGTGTGGCAAAACCCGCAGATTGCACAGGGGGGGGCTGGTCGCCGAGTATCTCAGCCAGCCCCGAAAGGGCCTCCTGAACCGATCGAGCCATCTCCTCGGGATCGTGTTCGACCTGGTCGGGGGCGGGATGGCTCGTCGTTATGGGTGCGCTGAACTCTGCCAGGGCAGTTCCATTATTATCGAAGAGGATGGCCCGGGTTGCTTGTCCTCCCTGGTCGATTGCCAGATAGTGTTGCGCCCGATCGGTTTTGCTCATGGTTAGTGCTCCTTAGCTGGGTTGTGAGGGCTCCTCCCGGACCGTCGGGGTTTCAGGAAATGCCCGGGATGCGGGGGTGAGACCAGTTAAACACTCCTCCTTTCTACCGTCAAGAAAAAAAGGTTTTTTCTGAAAATTGTCTTCCATATTACGAAAAAAATGTTGTGTTTTGCGAAACCTCGGTGTATTCTGCCTTGGTTCGTTCCATGGGCCTCTTTATGAGTCTGAAGCGTATCGGGCGGATGTAATCAAAACTGTCAATACAATAATTCTCCCGACAGGTCTCGATGCGGTTTTCCGGGGTGTCCTGGAGGACTCGGGGTGGCTTGGCGGGCATGCAGAGGGGTGGAGGTGTGTCATCGTTTGTATATTTCATCACGACAATCGGTATTGTAAATAGTTTTCTCTTTGCCTTCCTCTCCTGGAAGGCCCGCGCCTCCGCCCGGGAGTATCGCCATGCGGGAACGTGGCTTTCTCTGCTCTTTCTGTGCTTCGGGATCGCTCTTGCGCGGCTCCTGTACCGCGAGTTTCACCAGCCGGCAGAAAACCCCTTTCTTTTCATGGCCTGGCTCTCGGTTCGCTGGATCTACGGACCTGCCCTGCTTTTTTATGTCCGGTCGGTGATGAGACCCGGCCATTTCCGGGGGTGGCGAGATATCCTGCTTCACAGTATTCCTTTCATTCTGCACTTCATTGTCATAGCACCCCTTGTGCTGTATGTGCTCCCCGATTTGACTCCCACCAGGGAGGACGGAGGGTTGGGATATCTTCTCTGTGTGGGGCCTGTCCTGGTCCAGGTGCTACACTTTTTCTGCTATGTGGGGCGAATGAATACCGAGTTGTTCGAAGCATCCCTTGAACGGGTTGGCAACCAGCGTCTTGAGGCACAGCGTCAGGCCTGGATACTCACGGTTGTCACGGCAGCTCGGGTTACTACGGCGGTTTTTCTGGCCCTCACCGTGGGCTACGCCTTTTTTTCCGTTCCTTTGCAAATAATGGTCTTTAATCTGCACTCGACGTATTTCCCGTTTCATCGAATTACAGCGGTCTATATGTTCCTCCTGCTCCATTACACAGGTTACAAGGGCCTCGATACGGGAATTCGTGAACTTCTTCCCCGGCCCTTTGGCGAGGGAGCCCGGCAGGATGCCCCAGAAGAGACCGAAGCTCTTGACGCAACAGACGATCCGGTAATTCCACCAGGCAAGAGGGCGGGGGAGCGCAGTATGAACCGCTACGTTCGATCTTCCCTGAGTCTGGTCGAAGCGGTGCAGATTCTGGCTCGGACGCGTCACCACGTGGAGGTTCGGGAACGATATCTGGATCCTGAACTTACACTGGACAAGCTGGCAGGAGAACTCACCCTGAGTCGGCATTCGCTTTCCCAGGCCCTGAATCAGGTTCTTCAACAGAACTTTTCGGAGTTTATCAACTCCTATCGTCTTCAGCGTGCCCAGGAGCTGTTGCGCGACCAATCGTCAGGCCGGATAAAACTAATCGATGTGGCCTTCGCCTCGGGGTTCCGTTCAAAATCGAGCTTCAATGCTCTGTTCAAGCGCTATTGTTCCATGACACCCACGGAGTACCGAAAACTCTGCGAAGAACCTCAATCCTCCGAGGAAGCATCCCTGGCGGCCCTGTAGTTCCTTTTACGGGTCCTCTCCGATAAATCTGGACGATCAGACGACGATTTTCGTGCTTCTCTGGTCTCTGGAAATTTTCGGGGAGGCACAAACGTGGGAACAGGCGAAAAAAAATGGCGCTATCGGTGGCGAGGCTTCAAGACAATCAGAACAGAGATGACCCTCCTCTTTGGAGGTGTCTCGGCGGGCGTTCTCTTTTTTGTGGGAGCCGTGCTCCTCTGGCAAATCCTGCAGATCCAGAATGGCACCGTCGAGGAACTCTCCCGGGAAATTGTGGATGCCCGCAGTTCCGAGGCAGGACGATGGCTGGAGGGGCATCTGAACACGGTCCGCCAGATTTCCCGGGGAGAACAGTTTCAGACAGGAGAACCCCACCGGATTATTCAGGAAGTTCTTCGAAGACACGAGACGATTCCTGAAGAGTTCGAAAATCTCTTTTTTGTGGACCCGTCGGGCGATTTTATGACCAGCGACGGACTCACGGGAAATCTCTCTCACCGGGATTACGTCCGGGCTATCTACCAGGAGGGTCGGGACTACGCTATGAGCCAGGGAATGAGGAGTGTGGCCACGGGAAATCCAATAGCCGTGGTCGCTCAGGCCCTGCGGGATAGCCAGGGCGAGGTCACGGGTATTCTTGGAGCCTCTGTTACCCTGGAAGCTCTGGGTGATCTTACCCGGGCCATGCGCTTTGGCCGTCACGGCCGGGGGTCCGTTGTAGACGGCACGGGAATGATCATCGGTGATGCACAGTCTGCCCTGGTACTTAGTCTGAACATCGCCCAAGCCGACGGATACCAGGGGTTGGACTCTATAGCCCGGGAAATCCTGCAGGGCCTTTCTGGCAGGGGCGATTATCGAAACCCTGAAGGGGAGCGATATCACGCAATCTATGCACCCGTTCCCGGGTCTCCCAACTGGTCTGTGGCTTACCTGTTGCCCTATTCTGACCTGGCCGCTCCTCTGGTGCGGATCTCCTGGGTTATTGTGGGGCTGGTCGTCCTGGCAGTCCTGGCCGTTGTGGCTACTGCTTTCCTTGTGGCGCGAAGTACGGCATTGCTTCTGAAAGATTTTGTTGATCAGGCCCAGGAATATGCGAGGGGGGACCTGACTCGGGATCTTTCCTCCGAGTACGAGCAGTACTACCTTCGAAAACGCGATGAGTGGGGAGATCTCGCTCGGGCTCAGGGAGCTATAAGCGCAAAGATGAACCAGATTGTGGGGAACATTCAAGACGGAGCCCAGGCAATAACTGCCAGTAGCCGGGGGCTGGCAAAAATAAGCAGCGATGTTTCTTCAGGAACCTCCCAGATGGCGGCCGTGGCGCAGCAGCTATCCCAGGGGGCTTCGGAGCAGGCCGCCTCGGTGGAGGAGGTTTCGGCGTCCATGGAGCAGATGGCCGCAAATATTCGGCAAAGCGCAGACAATGCCGAGACAACTCAGCAGATAGCGGTCCTTTCGGCGGAAAAGGCCCAGCGTAGTGGTGTTGCTGTGTCAGATACCGTAGTTGCCATGAAGACGATCGCCGAAAAGATCAACATTATCGAAGATATTGCCCGGGAGACAAATATGCTCTCCCTGAACGCCGCCATTGAGGCGGCCCGGGCCGGAGAGCAGGGAAAGGGCTTTGCCGTTGTGGCTGCCCAAGTGAGAAAACTGGCGGAGAACTCCGGTGACGCAGCCAGGGAGATACGCCAAATCAGCGCTGAATCGGTGCGCATCGCCGAGGAAGCCGGGAACCTGCTAGATGAAACCGTTCCGGAGATAGAGAAAACAGCTAATTTGGTTCGGGAGATAACATCATCCACCAGAGAAATGAGTGCTGGCGCAGACCAGGTGAGTCAGGCGGTGCTGCAGTTGGACCAGGTAGTCCAGCAAACAGCATCGGCTTCCGAAGAGGTTGCTGCCACCAGTGAGGAGCAGTCGGGGCAGACCGATGCCCTGGCAAAAACCTCCCAGGCTCTCCTTGAGCAGGCGCAAAAGCTTGAAGGGATTGCCGAGTATTTCACCCTTCTGGGCCGTTCTCGCGGAGGAGACTCAGGAGAATCTGGTGAGCATGGGAAGGACAGGAAGGTCGAGGAACCAAAGGCCCTGTCAGAACCTGAGGAATTCAGGAAGCCCGAAGAAGCCAGGAAGCCCGAAGAAGCCAGGAAGCCCGAAGAATCACCCTCCCGGAAGGTTTCTCCCGACAGGAAACCCGCCCTGCCAGGGCGCTCTTCGCATACAAGGGAGGAGCGGGGCATATCGGTCCTGGAGCAGCAGGCGCTTCTGAGTCAGGATGAGTTGGACTACAGTTTTGAGGAGATGTAAAAGATGGCAGATATATCTGTTGAAGCGACCCCCCGGGGCTTTCGAATTGCCTTCGCTGGAGATATTTCCCTCCGCGACGCCGGACGAATTTTTGCGGAGTTTCATGAGACCCTTCACAGGGCGGAACGCGAACAGACGATTCAGGTTGACACCCGAGGCGTGACAAGTACAGGACTTCCTTTTGTGCAGATTCTTGTTATCCTCGATCGGGAGGCATTCTCCAGGGGAATCCGCGTTGATTTCATGTCGCTCATGTCTTCGGCGGTGAAAGAGGCCATCATTGATCTTGGTTGCCACCATTATTTCCCCGACCTTGCTTGCTCCGAAGAGGAATTTTCCCGGTTGGAGAGGGCCCCCCTGGCCGGGATGAGCCAGGAAGGTGGAGCCTGATGGATTTTTCGCCGGACTTGTTTTTTCAGGAATCCCGTTCTCTTCTTCAAATCCTGGAGCAGGACTTGGTCTCCCTGGAGGAGGCTCCTCGGGACGGAGATCTTCTCCAGAGGATCTTTCGAAACATGCATACTCTGAAAGGGTCCGGAGCCATGTTCGGTTTTGAGAACATTTCGGCCCAGGCCCATGCCATGGAAAACGCCTTTGATAGTATTCGGGCAGGAAAGATGACCGTTACCAGGGGAGTGATCGAGGAGTCCCTTGCGGGATTGGATAGAATCACGGCAATGCTGGAAGATCCCGATCTGCCGCCCCATGTGGAGGGGTGGCAGGAAGTAACAGAAGCAGCCTGTGGTATGACTAGGGAAGACAGTGCTCCTTGTTCCGGGAAACAGGTCTTTCACCTGCGCTTTCATCCCGCCCCCGGAATACTTCAGAACGGAACGCGTCTCAGGGGGCTCTTCCACGAACTGGCATCGTTGGGTCCTGTGCAGATCAGCGCTCAGGACGTTCGGTTGCCCTCCTGGGATTCCTTCGATCCCACCCTGTGTTACCTGGATTTTGATATTCTTCTGGTAACGCCGAAAAGCGAAGAATCGGTACGGGAGGTTTTCCTTTTTGTGGAATCCGGGAGCACTCTCTCGGTGGAGACAATCCCCTTCGATTGGGACGGAGATAAAACTCCCCTGTTGGGAGAGATTCTCCAGAGGCGGTGTCACATTACGGACGAGCAGATCCAGGAGCTTCTGGAGGCACAGAAACAGAACAAAAAGCTGGGTGAGCTGGCAGTAATGCAAGGCATTGTCGATGAAGAAGAGCTGGAGACAGCCCTGGAAGAGCAGAAATTTCTGCAGAAGCAGAAAAAAACTCGCGATCAGACGTCTCAGGCCGCAGCGCTTCTTGTATCGGATCAAAAAGTGAATGCTGCCGTTGATCTTGTGGGAGAACTGGTTACCCTGAAAGAGCGCCTGTCGTTGCACGTGGGGGAGGTGAAGGATCCTGTTCTTGATGAGATCAGCGAAGAGCTTGATTTTCTTGTCAGCGATCTGCGTGAGCGGATCATGGGAATGCGCCTGGTTCCGTTGCAGAATATGTTTGTCGGTTTCCGGAGGATTGTGAGAGATCTATCGGTGGAGATGGGCAAAGAGGTGGATCTGGAGATTGAAGGCGGGGAAACCGAGCTGGACAAAACGGTGATGGATTCCCTGAAATCTTGTCTGGTTCACATGATCCGCAACAGCATCGATCATGGCATTGAGTCGCCTCAGGACCGCATGAAACGGGGAAAATCCTCGCGGGGAAAGATCTCCTTGCGAGCCCGATATGTTGGTTCCCAGGTCGAGATAGACGTTGCCGACGATGGGGCGGGAATCGACATAGAGAAGGTTCGCCAGAAAGCCGTCGCCCAGGGGCTTCTTTCTCCTGACAGTTCGCTATTGCATGATGAAGTGCTGGGCCTGCTCTCCCGGCCAGGATTCTCAACGGCTTCCCGGGTAACCTCCGTTTCCGGTCGGGGCGTAGGCACCGACGCCGTTCTTGCCGAAGTGGAAAAACTGGCGGGTCATCTCTTTCTTGATTTTCGCGAGGGCCAGGGAACGACCTTCACCATTCGAATTCCCCTTACTCTGGCGATTATCGACAGCTTGCAGGTCCGCCTGGGGGATCACCATTTCTCGATCCACCTGAACGATGTGAAGGAATGCTTTATCCTGCCGCAGGCCCGGCAACTGCTCTCTTCAACGCAGCGGATCCTGCATCACCAGGGCAAGCCTCTGCCCTTGGTTGATTTAAGGGGGCATTTGGGAATCGGGGGGAGTCATCCCGAGCTGGCCCATGTAGTTGTGGTCGATTCAGGGTTTCACAGAGGAGGAATCGTAGTGGACGAGATCATCGGCCAGAACCAGGTGGTGATCAAACCCCTGAAGGGTCTTCTGGGAAGAGTTGCGGAGATCAGCAGCTCGACGATTCTGGGAGATGGGGATATCTCTCTCATTCTTGATATTCCCAGACTTCTTGAATCTCTATCGGTAGATGGAGAAATTATTGAAGAGATATCAAAAAATAACTTTTCCATGGAATACACAAAGGAGGAGCTCCTGTGCAGCAAATGAGAGAAACTCCCGTCGAGAACCCCTCGGACGGGAAGGATTTGAGAAACGTGTCTCTGGAAGGAACTGTGAGGCAGGACGTGCAACTATTGACCTTTACCGTGGCAGGAGAGCAATACGGTGTGGAGGTCGACCGGGTTCGGGAAGTCCTGGAATTACCTCGCATCGTGAAGGTCCCCAAGACCCTTGAATACGTTCGGGGAATAATCAACTTGCGGGGAACGGTTGTTCCCGTGATCGATCTGAAACAAAAGTTCGGGATGGATCGAACCGAGGAAACCATCGATACGGCCATAATAGTAATGGAAGTCACCGTGAAGGGAGAGGCCGCAGTTCTGGGGGCTCTGACCGACTCTGTTCAGGAGGTAATTGATCTTGGGGCAGATTCGATTGAACCTGCGCCAAAGTTCGGAACCGTTCTGGAAAATTCCTTCATTCAGGGTATGGGAAAGAGGAATGATGAGTTTATTATCATCCTTGATATCGATAAAGTTTTCAGCGTGCAGGAGATCTGCCGGTTAAATGCCTCGGCCGAGCAAGAGGAATGAGTCAGAACGTGGTCTGGCTGTATCGACCGCAAGGTCATCCATCCCGATACCCTGCCGACACGCTTCTGGCAGTAGAATCGAGTTTTACATAACGATGTGACTGATATTCTCCAACTCCGGAAAGGCCCTTGGGAACTCCAGGGCCTTTCCGGGTGTTGATGATTTAGAAACTTCCCTCCTGCTCCCGACGAGCCGGGGGAAGCGATTCTTCATGCCTCGTGGTCGTCCTTAGATTGACTGTGCAGCTCCGCGGAAAGAGTGAAGCGGGAGACAACCTCGGCCAGAGATTGAGCCTGACTGCGGAGCTCCCGGGTCGAAAGTGAGAGGTTCTCGGTCTGGCCGGACTGGTCTTCGCTGGTACTAGCCACCTCTTCGGCGGCCGCAGCGTTTTGCTGCACCATCGTATCGAGCTGGACCATGGCTTCGCTTACCTGT
Organism: Alkalispirochaeta americana; assembly: GCF_900156105.1. Lineage (NCBI taxonomy): Bacteria > Pseudomonadati > Spirochaetota > Spirochaetia > Spirochaetales > Spirochaetaceae > Alkalispirochaeta > Alkalispirochaeta americana. The sequence continues at coordinate 79,720 of NZ_FTMS01000005.1, read as the reverse complement.
CGTGCCCCAGCGCTCATCTCCCTGGCCGAAGCGGTGATCTCCTGGACCAAATCAGCAGTTTTCCTGATCCCCGGGACGGTTTCGTCCAGAAGTTCCCCCGCGTTCTGGACAGTTTCCATGGACCGGGCGCTGAGAGTTCCGATTTCTCGTGCGGCGCTGGCAGAGTTTTCTGCGAGTTTTCGCACCTGCGCGGCGACAACGGCAAAGCCCTTGCCTTGTTCTCCTGCCCGGGCTGCTTCAATGGCGGCGTTCAGGGAGAGCATGTTGGTTTCCCGGGCGATATCCTCGATGATGCCGATTTTGTCGGCGATTTGCCGCATGGCTTCCACGGCTTCTGCGGCGGCCTGGCCGCTTTGCTGTGCCTTTTGGGATGACTCGAGGGCGATTTTTTCGGTGGCCTCGGCGTTATCGGCACTTTGCCGTATGTTGGCCGCCATCTCTTCCATGGCCGAGGAGACCTCCTCCACCGAAGCTGCTTGCTCGGAAGATCCCTGGGAAAGTTCTTCTGCCACAGTTGTCATCTGGCCAGCTCCCTGAGATACCAGCCGCTCGATATCGGCAAGCTCTTCGGTTTTTCCTGTCACAGCGATACCCACGGCCTGAACTCTGGTGACGGAATCGCGCAGGCTTTCTTCCATTTTTGCTATGCTTCGGGCCATTTCACCGATCTCATCACGGCGCAATCGAACCGATTCCATTCTCGAAATCTCGTGAGCCGCGAGGTCCCGCACAGAGAGATCGAGGCGTGCAATTTTTTCTACCACCGGGACAAGATCTGTGATTGGTTTCGTAATTGTCCTGCTCACAACGGCGATAGTGGCTGTTCCCAGGAGCAGACCCGCTATTGCCACACCGGCAAAGATAAATTGCAACAACCGCAGGGGCGCGATGATATCGTGCCAGTAGGATCCTACAAGAACGGAAAATCCTGTCTCTCCAATGGGAGCGTATCCCATGAGGCGCTCCTCTCCCTGATAAAAGTACCGGCCCGTTCCCGACTCCCTCTGGGCAGCATGGCCCAGTACACGGGCCATTTCCCTATAGTCAGGGTTCGAGCGCGCTTCATCCATTGCGTTCCACCGTTCCTGGACCAGCTTGTGATCCCTGTGTCCCACAATTGTTCCTTCATCGTTAATAACGTAGGAGTACCCTCGCTCCCCGATCCCCACGGTGTTCACCAGGGTTTCAAAAACTCTTGTATCGCGCACGCCGATGAGTACACTCTGGATTTCTCCCTGGCGCATCACCGGTACGGCCACGATCATAATTGGTTCCCCCGTGGCCCGACTGATAAGAACCTCTGACACGTTCGGTTGGCCCCTGCGGGCCAGCCGGTAGTAATCGCGATCGGATACGTCCGTAACGGCCTGGTCCAGGGTTCGCCGGTTTATTCCTTCCAGGTCAACCAGTCCGAAGGTATCGTATCCCAGGGCTTCCGCCTGGTCCTGCAGGTTTTCGGAAATCTCTGCCCAGGGTGTTCCATCGGTGAGAATATCCTGGCGGGAGACAGAATCCAGGGATGTGATCATGTCCTGAAAACGGTCGTTCATAAGTACTCCTGCTGTCTGAGCCAGCTCCAGGAGAGATTCTTCCGTCTCGTCTGTCAGCGTAGCCCGGACATGGTGCAGCAGAATGACCGCTGTCATAAGAAGGATAAGAGCAGTAGATGCCCCGAAAACGATAATCATCGACGTTTGGAGCGTTCTGAAACCGCGTCTGCTTTGTTGAGTAGATTGTCTCAAGATGTTCATGAGCTGTGATTCTCCTTGGTTCTGGGTTTTGGTTGGTTCTGTTTTTTGTGTCTCGTTTTAATGTTCTGCCGGTGTTGTTTCTCGAGAGAGAGGGCTCCCCGAAAACAGGGGGAGCAGATCAACGAGGGGTTTGGGACGGGAAAAGAAATATCCCTGGAACTGACGAAAGCCGATGCTTCGAAGCAGATGAAACTGTTCCTCCGTTTCCAGACCCTCGGCAATTACCGAAAGATGTAAATGGTTTCCAAGATCGTTCAGGGCAGACAGAATTCGGGAGGTTCGTTCTGGTGCCTGTCGGTATTGCAAGAAGGATCTGTCGATTTTGAGGGTGTCCACGGGAAGATGTTGCAAATACTGAAGCGAGGAAAAGCCGGTGCCAAAGTCGTCGAGTGCTATTTTGTATCCTCTTCGGCGGAGTTCTTTCAGAAGGCGGTTGCACGCCGGAAGTTCTTTAATCAAGTGGCTTTCTGTTATCTCCAAAACTATCCCGCTCCTGGTGATTCCCCTTTTTTGGGTGGCCTGGTCTAGGGTTTCCAGGAGATGAGAGGATTGCATCTGCACTGGTGATATATTGATGTGGACCGGGGGACGAACAGCCGGGGGAAGCGAAGATATTTCTTCAAGGACTCGATGAATCACCGTATCGCCTAAAGGGGTGATCAGCCCCGATGACTCCGCCAGGGGAATAAACTCGGCAGGCGACACCGGACCCAGGGGTGGCGGGCTCCAGCGCAATAACGCTTCAAGGGCAGCGATTTCTCCATCGCCATCGTGGATCGGCTGGTAGTGCAGGGTAAAGGACTCCTCCTCCACAGCCTCGCAGAGCAGGCGGGCAATGTGGACTTTCCGGAGAGCTGTTGTCTTCAGAGTTTTTGTGTAGAAGAGGAAGGGCTCCTTGATCTGCTGTGATTCTGCATTCGCCGCAGCTGCCCCGCGAACAAGATCATCGACGGTATGGAGTCCTTCCTGCCCCTTCCGGGCGATCCCCGCCGTACAAAGGAGGGTAAAGGGTGCGGTCCCTTCGGGAGAAAGCTCTCCCAGGCCTTCCAGAATCGTCTGGGCCAGAAGTGACGGGTGGTACTCCCTGGGACAGGTAATGACAAAGGTCTCTCCGGAAAAGCGGTACAGCTCTGCCAAAGGTGGAAGAAGACCTTCTATGTGTCGTGATGCTTTTTGGAGCATCGCGTCGCCTTGTCGATATCCGAAGAGTTCATTCACCCTGCGGAGATTATTGACAGAGAGAAAGATGACTGCTTCCGGCGCAGCTTTATTCCGTCGGTGCAGATAATCCCGGTCAAAGGCTGTGCGGCTGGGCAGGCCGGTGAGAGTATCCCTGTATAGCTTCTGTCTTGAACAGAGCGCTCTCCGCCACAGCAGGAAAAGATATCCCGCAAGCAGCAGCAAGAGGCAAAAGACTTGGGGAATCGAAATCATCATTGCAGAGCTCCTGATATCCCGTGGAGGGAAGTTATTCTGATCATACAAGCCTTCCGGGCACAGGCTAGGTCGAGAAAAAGTCCACCAGTTGCTCCAACTCCCGGGCAAGATTCCGGAGTTTTCCTGTTTCCAGAGAAAGCTGGCCTGTTTGTACCGATTGTTGCTCGCTTGTGGCAGCCACTTCCTCGGAGGCTGAAGAGGTGTGCTGCACCATCGTATCGAGCTGGACCATGGCTTCGCTTACCTGTCGTGCCCCAGCGCTCATCTCCCTGGCCGAAGCGGTGATCTCCTGGACCAAATCAGCAGTTTTCCTGATCCCCGGGACGGTTTCGTCCAGAAGTTCCCCCGCGTTCTGGACAGTTTCCATGGACCGGGCGCTGAGAGTTCCGATTTCTCGTGCGGCGCTGGCAGAGTTTTCTGCGAGTTTTCGCACCTGCGCGGCGACAACGGCAAAGCCCTTGCCTTGTTCTCCTGCCCGGGCTGCTTCAATGGCGGCGTTCAGGGAGAGCATGTTGGTTTCCCGGGCGATATCCTCGATGATGCCGATTTTGTCGGCGATTTGCCGCATGGCTTCCACGGCTTCTGCGGCGGCCTGGCCGCTTTGCTGTGCCTTTTGGGATGACTCGAGGGCGATTTTTTCGGTGGCCTCGGCGTTATCGGCACTTTGCCGTATGTTGGCCGCCATCTCTTCCATGGCCGAGGAGACCTCCTCCACCGAAGCTGCTTGTTGTGAAGCCCCCTCCGAAAGCTGCTGGGCCACGTGAGCGGTGTTCCCGGCACCGTTCGATACCTCTTGACCGATGTTTTGAAGGCTTCCGCTATCCCTGTTCACACGATGTGAGATTTCCCGAATCGACGAGACCACGCCGGAGAGGCGATGCTGGAGCGTGCGGGTGCTTGAGGCCAGGACTCCTATTTCGTCTTCCCGTTTTTCTGTCCACGATGGGACGGCACAATCAAGTCTGCCCCCGGCAAGAACGTCGAGATAGCTTGAAAGTTCCTTTATTGGTTTGGTCAGGCGAAGGCCGACCATGAAAGAGGCAAAAAGCACCGTAGCCAGCGAGATAATTCCCAGAAAAATGAAATGACCGTTAAGCCTTCTCAAGGGGGCCTGGAGGGTTTCCCGGGGAACGGCCATGGCCAGGCGCCATCCGAAATCAGCTAATGACACGGAGCGAATGATGTGGGGAGAACCGTTGATTGAAGCAGAGAAGACTTCTTCCGGGTCTTCCTGATCGGGATGGCCGAGGAGCATTCTGGCCACATCCTTGTAACCGTCATTCTCCTGGAGGGGAGTTCCAACCAAGTTTTCATCGGGGTGAGCCAGCAGATTTCCTTCTTCATTCAGAAGAAAGGCATATCCTCCGTCACCAAGGCAGTACGCCGAGATAGCTTCTGTCACCTGCTCCAGGGATATGTCTGTTGCCAGCACACCAAAGATGTCTCCCTCCTGATCGAAAAGGGGGCGCGCGGCAGTTATGACAAGATTTCCTGTGTGAGCATCGACGTAGGAATCGGAAAAACCTGGTCCTTCCTGGTGCACCGCGCTTTGGTACCAACCCCGTTCCCGTGGATCGTAGTCATCGGGGATGTTCCAGGCGCTCCCGGTGGTGTGAAGGCCATCGTGAAATGCCAAATAGAGTGTGCCCACGGCATCGTCGTAACCTGAGGATTGAAGAAAGGGATGGTGGTTTGTATGGCCCGGACCGAACTGTCGCAGAGTCTTATACATGCCGGGGGTTTCAAAGATTTGTCCTGCGCTATCTATGAGGACCAGTTTTTTTTCAGCCCAGTTTTCTACGCTCTGTTGGAGTGAAGAGAGGTCCTGGCGGAGTCCCTGAAAAACCATCTGGCTTGAAAGCGTTCTGGAAGAGATGAAGCCTGTTACAGAAAAAATCGTTATAATCAGGGACGTTAACAGAAAGAGAAGTGCGCTGAGTTTTGTTTGCAGCTTCAACGTTTTTATCCTGAGGGGTTTCATTCTCCGCCATCCCCCAGGAGCGGTTCCGGGTTTTTCATCAGTCGCTTTTTCATCGGTTTGGTTCTTCTTGTAGACCATGGGCGTCCTTCCCTGAAGGGGTTGGTTTTTGCGGAAGAAAGAAAAGCATTACAGGGGGATAATTTCTCCCGGAGTATCCGCTCTTCCCGGAGCATCCGCAACAAGAGAGGATATATCGCGAAAGAGGGGAGTAAATCGTACAGGATTATCGGGAAGGACGATTTTCGGGGGTATCAGGACTCGTGGACGACCGTTTCCGGTATGTCGAGTTGAAAAAAACTGCCCTCGTCGGTGAGGATCGTGAGGGTTCCCTTGAGCTGCTTCATCAGCATTTCCACCAGGGTGAGTCCCAGCGAGGAGCTTCTCCGTGCATCGTCTTGGAAGCCCGGACCGTTGTCGGAAACGGTAAGTCTCCAGAAACCGGGGTGTGCCGCGAGGGTTATCCGGATTGTTGCTCTTGCGTGTGGATCGGCGAAGGCGTGCTTGAAGGCATTTGTTATGAGTTCATTCAGTATAATTCCCAGGGGTATCGCCGTCTCGATCCGGGCGAAGAGGTCTTCAAGGTCAAGCTCAAGGGAGACCCTTTGGCCTGAATGGGCGCAGGCCAGGTGGTGTGAAAGTTCCTCAATGTAGTCCCGCATGGAAATGCTGGAGCAGTCTTTTCGGGAGTAAAGCATCTGGTGTACCACGGACATGGCCATGATTCGATCCCTGCTTTTGGCAAGAGCGGCCACCGCCTCCTCGGGTGAGGATATCTCCTCGGCCTGCAGATTGAGAAGGCCTGCTACCACGGAGAGGTTGTTCTTTACCCGGTGATTCAGTTCGCCCAGGAGTGTTTCTTTCTCTGCCAGCTGCTGCCGGAGTTGCTCTTCTGCTGCACGCAGGCGTTGCTCTGTTTCGATTCGATCGGTGATATCCCGGGCTGCTGCGTAGAGCAGGTCCCCGTGGGGTCTCGTGCGCCATTCGATGTGCCGGTACTGGCCGTCCTTCCGTTGATAGCGGTTAATGAAGTTTTCCACTGTTCCTTGGGTTTTCAAATCTTCTATAGTGGCCTGTGTTTTTGCTAGATCGTCAGGATGAATGAAATCAAGAAATTTCCTGTTTTCGATTTCCTCCACGGGGTATCCCAGGGCCTTCTCCCATTCCCGGTTAACTCGCAGAAGCGTTCCCTCGGTGTTGGCTATACAGAGCAGGTCGATGGCCGAGGAGAAGAACCTGTCCAGCTCCAGGTTGGCTGCCTCCCGGGCGGCCAGGAGGTGACGCAGACGGAGAATAACCAGGGCAACGGCTGCGGAAAAGATAAGTTGCATACCCACGTAGTAGTTGCGTCGCAGATAGAACCGCTGCATCCAGAGGGCATAGTCTGTTTCTACCGCTACAAAGATTTCCCGGTCTCTCACTGGACGGCGGTGTTTGATGCGTTGGATCTGATCCAGATCGCTCGCGCCCACGCCGGAAAAGGGGTTTCGGCCAAGTCCCGGGAGATCAGAATTGAGGGAAAGACGGGTGAGGTCTCGGGTCAGGTCAAGTTCATTGCCATCCTGCAGTCCCGTGTATAGAGTCCCCTGACGGTCGAAAAGATAGATAAGGGATCCTCGTTCCATCTGGAGATCCCGAAAGAGCTCGGAGAAATAAAAAGGGTTCACCGAGGCCAGAAGAACCCCTGCAAAAGTCCCTCGGGAATCTTCGAGGCGCAGGCTTACCGGGAGGTACCACCTTCCCGTGAGACGCCCCAGGGTGGGTTCTCCCAGATGGGGGGATCTTCCTGTTGATTGGTGGTGGTGCAGGAAAAAGGGCCGGTCGCCGCTGAAGGTCGGCTCAAAAATAGACTGATCTGTTGCAACTACCTCTCCGGAAGAATCAATCACCGATATCAGGTTAAAGAGATTGCTGCGGGAGGCCACAAAAATTTCCAGGAGGCTGCTCATTTCTTCAGGGCTGATGTCCGATTCCCAATTTTCCCGAAGCAGCAGAAGAGACGACTCGATTTGTGAGAACGTTCCGGCGGCGTGTTTTTCCAGAACCGTGGCCACGCTGCGAGCATAGTCTTTGCCCCGGCTGATCTCGAGATGGTAATCATCCCGGATCACCCAGAAGGTGATAGACCAGGTGCCGGCGAGGATGACCAGCCCCAGGATGAGGATGTATCGGCCCTGCGGGGGGCGGGTGTTGCGCTTCAGGGTGTCTCGTAGGGTGGCCAAATTTTTCTTCTCCCGGTGTAGCCCTTTCATGGATGATAATACCACGAGGAGGGACAAGTAGGGAGGAACAATAATGCCTTGGGGGGTGATGCGACAGGGGGAACAGCTGCTGTGTCAGATCAGGGGTGCTGTGTGGGGCAGCAGACCACCATATTCCGACCCTGCTTCTTGGCAGTATACAGGGCCTGATCGGCCCGCTGGAAGAGTTCCTCCTGGGCTGACCCGCACTCGGGGTAGACCGAGATTCCGATGCTCGCGCTCAGAGTGAGCCCGGGATCGACTTCGGGAATTTTCAGGGATTCTACCGTCCTCCTGAGCCGTTCTGCAATGGCCTGGGCCTCGGCACACGATGTGTCCGGCAGGAGGAGGCAAAACTCTTCGCCGCCGAAGCGGAAGATCAGATCTTTCTTGCGAAAGGTATTTCTCAAGAGTTCTCCGATCCGCCTTAAAACGGTATCCCCTGCAGCGTGACCGTAGGTGTCGTTCACCAACTTAAAGTGATCCAGGTCAAGAACGAGAAAACTTACAGGTTTGGAGGTTCGGGCTGCTTGATCCAGTAAGGCTGCAGCAAGTTTTTCTCCCTGATGCCGGGCAAACGCCCCGGTCAGGCTGTCGCGGTGGGCCAGCACGGTGAGGCGCTCCACCTCGTCATAGAGACGCACCAGGTTATGAATCGTGGCCAGAGCGATGGCCATGGTGTAGGGGAAAAGGGCGTACTGGGTAATGAAAGCCATGTTGCTGCTTCCCCTATGGTTTCTGCTGATATAGATGTCTACCATCGTGAGGAAAACCATGATCAAGGAAGAGACAAACATAAGATACGCTGCGGGGGAGCTGCGGAAGTTCTTGAAGAGTGTTTTCATGACCACCGCCAGCGGAAGAACCCAGGAGAGCTGAATTACCGAGAAATTGATCCTGGTCAGAAAGAGAGTGCTGGGGTGCAGAGGAACGAGGACCAGGCATATCGCGGAGAAGGCCAGGTATCCGGCGTGGATCGCTCTGACGGGCTCTTTGAAGTACTGCATCACAAAGAGCATAAAGCAGGGGATTGCTACCCAGAGAGAAGCAAGTTCAAAGCGGGCAGCTCTGGCGTAGTTATCAAGAAATACCAGACTCGTTTGAATCCGGAAGAAAAAATATACTGCCACGGCCAGGCAGAAGAGTCCGAAAAAAAAGTGCTCTGCCAAAGATCTTCGACGGGCGTAGAGGGTGAGGAAAAAAAGCCCCGTCATGGCGTAGCAGGCGGTCAGCATATATTTGATCGTATCGGTCACGGCCCGCTGCCGCGTAAAATGATGATATGGCCCAAGGAGGGGGCGCGAGTAGGTTCCTGCCTGGCCCCAGGGCCGGGCCGATGTGTAGATCGAGATGATATTCTCCCTGTCCCGATAGAGGTGGTTTGCGGGGATTCGATAGAGGCGGGAGATGCCGAAAGCTTCGTCGGCTCCGCCCAGGGAAACGCCTCCGTTGCGTCCAAGAAACCAGCCGTTCACGTAGACCGTATCGAAGTCGACCACGTGTCCCAGCTTCAGGGCCGGGCTTGTTCCGCTGTCCACTGTGATTGGTGGCAGAACAATGCGGTACATTGCTCCCCTGAACGACCGGGACGAGTAGTGGTAAGGGAGTCTCTCCAGTTCCCGGGCTTCCCCGAAGGGTTCTGACTCATTCCTTCCAGGATGCTCTTTCCCGGGGTGGATCTCGCTGTTGAGGTCCCTCTCGTGGCCGGGATAGAAAAGGATTCTGAGGGCTGCCTCATCAAGAAAGAGAGGTTCCTGAAGAAGAAGGGGCTCTTCGACCGCCGGAGCCTGACTTCCCTGGACCTCGCGAAAGCAGAGGACCTCCTGGAGGAGAAAATCTTCCTGGTTCTGCCCCGGCAACGGTAGAGTCAGAAGGAGGAAGAGAGCCGGTGCAAGAAAAAACGATTCCGGTCGATCCATAACCCTATTATAATGATTTGCGTGGGTTTGTGAGGCCTGAATCGTCGGCGTTCCGGATTTAGAGTAGATGGTGCTGGTGAATGGTGTCCCGGCGCAGATTAAACGGGACTGGAACAGGGAGTGATCCGGCCTGTGGCAAAAGAAGTGTGAGGTCGTGATGGATATTAAACCTCTCGAGAAAGATCTGTTTCGTCTTCTGGTGCCGCTGTTGTGGGAGTGGGAACTCTTCTATCGAGGCAAGAAGGAAAGCTCCTGCCAAGAGGCCATGGCCTATCTGGAGAGGATTCTGGCGGAACCCTCGGGAGTGTCCGTGATTGTGGCTTGCGATGACGAGCGTGTCCTGGCTTTTGCTACCTACGCGATCATGTATCCCGCTCCTGGCAGATCGGGGCAACTCTACATGAAAGAGCTCTTTGTCTCCTCCCGGGCCCGGGGGCAGGGAGTCGGGAAGAGGGTGATGAAACACCTGGCCCGTTTGGCCTGGGCCAGAGGATGTAGCCGCTTCGACTGGACGGCAGAAGCGACAAACCCCGGTGCCGGAACGTTTTATCGGGACCTGGGTGCACGGGTGGTATCAGAGAAGGAGTATTATCGTTTTGAGGGCGATGATTTGGCCCGCTTTGCCGAGGCCCCCTCTCATCGCCCCACGTGAAAGTGCACCCGGTCCAGAACTTCTCCGGCCTGATCCTTGAGCTCCAGGATATGCCGGCCCCGGGAGAGGGGCTGATGAACCCGAAAGGGCGGAGAGGCTTGTTTGATCAGGACAGAGTTTTTGTAGAGTCCCAGCCACGAGCCTTCCCCCACAATCTCTATGCGAAGGGCCTGGGATTCATCAATCTTGAGATAGGGGTCCGGAAAGTACTGTGCCCCGTTGTTGGGATGGGTAATTCGCCCCCAGGTGGAATCCGGCTTTCCCCAGGTAGAGCCTGGTGTCGCCGGGGTGGGGCGGGAAGCGAGGCGATGGTCCTGCGCCCAGGGGGCATACTCGGGAGGATAGAGGACCTCTCCCGCAGGCCCCCGGTGCCAGGTATCGGGATCCGGTCCGGTTCCCGGGAGAAAGTACTCGAGCACAGCGTAGGGGTCATCGGCAGAGACCTCGCCGCCGCTTATGCTGGAGATCCATCTCTCCTGGACGTGGGGAATCTCGGGGAACCTGCTCCCGGGTGAGCTGAAGTGGTCAAGAATACCCACAACCACGCGGGCCGGGACACTTGATCCAGTGAGACCCTGCACGGTCTGGCCGTGAACATTTCCCATCCAGACCCCGACGGTAATTTCCGGAGAAGCCCCCACGGCCCAGATATTCGAGAACTGGTTTGCCGTGCCGGTCTTGAAAAAGGAGGGGTAGGCCGTGCGCAAGAGGCTGTAGTGGCCGAAGCCTCGAAATCGCGACGGAGCATCGCCCAGGATATCGCGGATGATCCCCGCCGTGGCGGGGCTGCAACCTCTTCCGGGGAGAGATTCGGGAGGGCCCTGGCCGGGTATGAACCGGAGTTCCAGGGCGCGGCCGTTGTTGATAAAAGCGGTGTAGGCGCGGGTAAGTTCCTCCAGGGTGACCTCAACGCTTCCCAGGGCAATGCCCGCTCCTGCGCTGGTGCGTTGCGGTTCCAGATCAAAGCCCAGTCTCACCAGCTGGTCCACAAAGGTCCCCACGCCCAGGCGCGAAACCATCCACACGGCCGGTATGTTCAGGCTTGAGGCGAGGGCCTCGCGCAGGCGGACCGGCCCGGAGAAACTATGGTCGAAGTTTCGGGGTATGTAGGTCTCGTAGCTGCCCAGGGCCAGAGGAATATCCGGGAGGATCGATGCAGCGGTGTATCCCTGCTCCAGCGCCAGGGCGTAGAGAAAGGGCTTCAGGGTGCTTCCTGGCTGACGTCGTATTCGAACCGCGTCGATCTGACCTCCCCTGGAGTGGTCAAAAAAATCGGTGTTGCCCACGTAGGCCAGCACGTCTCCCGAGGAGTTCTCGATAACCAGAACAGCGGCGTTTTGCAGGCGTTGATCCCGGGCCTCCGCAAGAGCTGACGCAGCCAGCGTTTCGGCAGTCTGCTGAACCGACATATCCAGGGTAGTGCGCAGGCGGCTTCGCGAGGAGGGGGGCGCCGTTGTGTCCTGGGGATGTTCCCGAAGTACGCGGAGGGCGAAATGAGGGGCCCTGATCGTCCCGGTCTGCCGGGGCAGGCTGGCGCATTGGTCCAGGGCAGCTTGTATTTCTGCCGCGACTTGGGGCGGGTTCATGCGGCGACCGATCAGGACGGCTGCTTCCTGCAGGCCTTCGGGGTGGTTTTGCGGGTTGTATCGTGAGGGGCTGCGGGGAAATACTGACAGGAGTGCCGCCTGGGGCGGGGAAAGCGTCTCCAGGGGGCGGCCGAAATAGACCATTGCAGCGCTGGCGACACCCTCGGCCCCTCGTCCAAAGGGGATTCTGTTCAGGTATAATTCAAGAAGGTCCTGCTTTTTCAGCCGGGTTTCCAGCCGCAGGGCGTTCCAGCTCTCGAGAGCTTTTCCCCGGATTCCTCCCCCATGGGGGGCAATGATTCGGGCCAGTTGCATGGTGATGGTGCTGGCGCCGCTAATGGTGCGTTTTTCTCGCAGGTTCTGGAAGGCCGCTCGTATTGCTGCCAGGGGATCTACTCCACGATGCGAGAAGAAACGCTGGTCTTCCCCGGCGATAAAGGCCTGCACAACACCTCGGGGGATCTCTTCCAGGGGTGTCCACTCACGCCGGGTTCCGTCATGGAGGTCTTCCCGGTACAGCACCCTCCCCCGACGATCAAGAACGTCCCGTGAGAGGGGATGCCGGAGAAATTCCTCCAGTTCGGGGAAAGCCGAGAACCGTGCAAACCCGTAGAGGGTGATCGCCACGGCCCCGGCCAGCCCCAGAAGAATGATCAAGGGAGGCGGGACAGCAGAGGGGCGCTTCCCCGGGGGACGGCCCTTGGTGGTCCTTACCTGATTGAGACTCCGATACCTCATTGTATGATCGAGAGCGTCCCTGCGGTTCGTCCGAAGACCTCCGGTTCCTGAAGGAGTTCAGCCCGGGCCGGGGGCAGGGGATACATGCCGGGATAAAGAGCCCGGAAAAGAAAGCTGATGGTCTGGCTTCCCGCATAAAAAGAGGAGAAGTAGTATTGAATTTCGCTATCGAAGATCCGGCGGATCGGTTGCAGCGAATGGTGGTGCCATCCGTCTGGTCCTGGATAGAGATACCCCTCGTCGATGTATTCCCGGGTGTCACCATACTGGGTCTCCCGTTGCCAGCTGCGCTGCTCGATCCCTCCCCGGGCTGTGTATTGCCCGCTGGTCTTGAGGCTCCCGTCGATCACTTCTGCCCCCGATGGGAGGGGTGCCCGGAGCGCGAGATTATAGTACTGCGAGGGAGCCTCCAGGTGTATGACCATGCGGTAGGTTTCTCCCCGTTGCAGTTCCTGAGCCGCAAGGGTTTCGCCCTCCAGCGTCTCTATCCATCGGTTGACTCCCAGCCCCTCATCGCGGGAATGGAGAATCTCTCCGGGTAAGGCATAGGTCATAACCGCCGCATAGTGCAGATCCCGCGATCCCTGCAGGAACAGCTCCAGGGGGACTTCCGTGTCCCGGGGCAGTGCCGAAAGGGGGGGCTCGTGGAGGGGAAAGGTGAAGAGGTCTGTTCCGTCGTAGAGGCCGGGGGCTTTCGCTGAAAGAACTTCTGTCTCGTTGATAGAGACACCCAGGGCTTCCTCCTCCGGGGATTCGATGTGCGACGTATCGCCGTGAGCCAACGGCCGCGCGAGTGCCCTCACTCCCCAGAGCAGGTCGTCCCGACCGCTCCAGTTTTGGGCTGTAAGTTCCTGCACCAGGCTGTGAGCTACCCGATCCAGATGCGGTGAATCGGGCTCCAGGGTCTCCAGTAATAGAGAGAGAAGCGACAGCCGGCGGGCAGGAGAGTCAAAGTAGTGTCTGGCCTGGTAGGTCTGAAGAAATTCGACTCCCCGGGGACTGATGTTCACGAGATTCATCATTTTTCGCAGAACATCCCGGGCAATGGTTTCTGCTGCACCGGGATCTTTGGGGTTTTGAAGGACTCCCAGGGCAATCAGCCCCAGGCAATCCATCCCGAGAGCGGTCTCTTCTTGCAACAGGGTGCGGGCTGCCCCCAGGCTTGTCCCCTGAAGGAGCGATCCTGCAAAAAAGGCATAACTCCGGAGATGAATATCTTGCCGGGAGTCCTGAACCAGGCGGCCCAGGTACAGGCCCAGGGATTCCTTGTCCAAACCTCGCGGGAGTTCTTCCTCGTAGAGCCGGGTGTATTCCGCCAGAAAATGAGCCGTTCTCAGAGTGGTCCAGGGGTTCGATGATGTGATCCCCGCCAGGAGATCGGTAAACTCGACAAATCCTCCGTCGCTGTGCTGGAGGGTCTCAATTTCCGCCACAAGGGTTCTCAAATCTTCCTGATGATCCCCTCTTCTTCCGGTAAGCTCTGTGAAACCCTTGCCCAGGAGGAGCGGTGAGGTAAGACGAGCGATTCGTGAAGAGAGTGAAACGTGCCAGATCTCATCCAGGGCGGCAACTTCCCGTGAGAGCTGGTGCAGCCGTGTTGTGTGAAACTGCAGCCGGAGTTCTCCAAACCCCGGGGCTGCGGCATGGGGGAAGGAAAAACCCTCCCGTACCTTTCCGGGGTCTTCGCCGGTTCCCGGGGGCACTGTCCCAAAAACTGCGACGCTCTCGCTGGTTATCCCCCGTTCAACCTCCAGGCTGGCTCGAAGGCGGTCCTGGAAGATATCTCCCTCGATGTCTCGGGCATGGAGATCAAAGACCAGATCGTACGTTCCCTGTCGGAGAGCGCCGATCTGGAAAGAGACCTCCCTGGACTCGTTGTTCTCCAGGGTCAGAGTGATTTCTTCGGCTCCATCCAGAACAAGCCCTGCCGGAGAATCGCCATCGGGAGGGGCCTGGAGATCGAGTGTGATGCGAACATTTCTGGAGGTGCCCGAAAGATTCCTCAAGACCACCCCGGCTCGGGCTGTGTCCCGCTCTCGGAGTTTCCTGGGCAGGCTGGCCCTCATCGGCAGGGGACTGCTTACGAGCAATTCGGACTCTTCCAGTGCAAAGGTGTTATCCTTTACACCCAGAGCGGTGAGCCGGTAGGTGGTCAGGGTATCGGGAAGATTAATGTCCACCTCGATCAGGCCGTCGGCGTCGCTTGTCAGAAAGGGTTCAAAGAACGCCGTGGGACGAAAATCGCTTCGGTCCATGCCTTTTCCTGCACCGGCCTCTCCTCCCTGAAGACTCGTTATGTCGTAGGTGACGGGGTCGATCAGGAGAGATCGCGAGTCGGCCCCGGCCGTTCCCAGGGGAAATCGCCCGGGATTATAGAAAAAACTCACTGGATCAGGCACCCGATGATCGATCAGGTCGAGCACGCCCCGGTCTGTTGCCATAAGGGTGACTTCTGCTCCTTCCAGGGGATGACCCTGACGGGAAACACGTAGTTGCACCCGGGCTGTTTCGCCCGGCGCGTAGCCCTGGCGGGAAGGATTGATCTCTATATCGAATCGCCTCGGATCAGGATCAATTTCCAGCAGGGCCGCGCCAAAGTAACCTCTGGGCTTTCCCAGGTCCGGCTCAAAATAACTTGATGGAGTCTCCTGGCGTTCGCTGGCGCTGGTGAGCATAACGTAGAGAACCGGTACGTGGGCCTCTTCCAGAGGAATCTCGATCACGCTTTGGCTACCCTCGATGGTGATTATTTCGTGAGAGAGAAGACCTTCCCGTTCGGTGGTCAGAAGGTACTCGCCCCGGGGAAGCGGCGTCTGGACAAAGATCCGTGCCAGGTCTCCCGCCTGGTACACGGCTCGGTCAGGCTGTAGGCGGATGGAACGGGCCGTGTCGCCTCCCCAGCGGGTAAAGCCGCTGCCCGAGGCGTAGAGTTCCAGTTCGGTAAGAACAGCCCGTCCCTGGCTGTCGGTCCCGTCCAGGCGAAGGGTATAGCTGCCTGACTCGGGGAGGTTTAGTTCCAGCCGACCGGCAGAATTCCGGAAGGATATCTCCCGGCGAAGGACGGTCACTTCCTCGGGTTCATAGCGGGTGTGGATGCGCCCGCCCAGGCCCTGTTGCTGCACCATCTTCCATTCGGTTCTGACAACCTCCAGTTCAAAGGTATCCTTGCCGGGATAATCCTCCGGGGGAAGACTGCCGTCGATTCTTGCCAGGCGAAGGTCTACCTGGAAGGGGGTTTGTGCTTCGACGAAATAACCGCCCCAGTGACCCCGGGTTTTCCGGGATATTCTCATGGCGGCATAGATCTCGGCTGGATGAACGATAAAGCTGGTCCGGCCGGCTATTTCCTGGCTGTCGGCATCTTGCACCCGTGCCTCGATCTGGTACTTCTGGGGCACTCCCCGGGCAGTCCCGGAGAAATCGAAGGATATCTGCTCCAGAGCCCGGCCGGTATTATCAAGCTGTCCCTGGCCCTGGGCAAGATGACTCCGGCCTGTCCGGGGTTGCTTTGGTCCAAAACGATAATCCTCCCACTCTCTGCCCGGTGGTTGGTAAACTACCGGTTCCCGGCTCAGATCGTAGTGATAGGGAGCCGCAGTCATGGCCCCCCCTGCAAGATACTCTGCAGAGATGCCCACTGCGGCCTGTTCTCCGGCCAGAACCTGGTAGTCAGGAGGCTGAAGGCTCACTGAGAAAGCGGCCCGGCGGAAATACGCCACCTGCACGGGCAGGCGCTCCCGGTCGTGAGCTGGTGCTCCTTCACGAGCGTATTCCAGGTAGTAGAATCCGGGGTTCATCTCCCGGGGGAGTTCAAAGCTGCCATGGAAGCCTCCGTTTTCAGTGGTAATGCCTGAAATCGAACCGTAGTCACCCTGGGCGCGCCAGTCGCTGGAAACGAGTTTTATCGTGTAGTCACCCTGGTAGACCTGGTATTCTCCAAGAATCAGATCGCGATCTATTCCCCGAAAGGTTATGGTCTCTCCCGGACGGTAGATTCCCCGGTCGTTGAAAAGAAAGGTTGCTCGTTGAGGGTCTTCGATTCCACCGGGATTTCGGGATGCCCTGATGCCCTGGGCCCAGGCGTTATGACTGTGGTTCGGCTTGAATTCCACCAGATCGGAGTCACTCTTCACGCGGATGATGAAATCATCCCAGTCGTTCCTGTTTGTGTAGATGCCACGGAAGACTCCCGGCGCAATATCAATGGCCGCCAGCCCCCTGGAGTCGGTGAGGGCCCTGTGCCCATGGTCAGTCTCTCTTGAAGACGGGAGGAGGCTGACCATGGCGCCCGCTACGGGGTTGTTATCACGAAGGTCCCGCACCCACACCAGGACCCTGTTGTAGCCATAGCGAACGCTCAGGCCAAGATTTGTTACTTGCAACTGGAGGTTCGCCTGGGCCCAGGAAGGTCGTTCTCCCCGGTGATTTTTTTCTGCAAAGTTCCAGGAGAGTCCTACCCAGCCTGTGCCGTTGGCCTTCAGATAGGGACTCAAATTCAGCACATCAAACCAGCGGGTGTTCTCGGGAACGTCGCTGAAATCGTAGGGTTCCAGGCGTTCTGCCGGAAAGGATTCAAAGGGATCGTCGATGGAAGCTGCGAGCCAGACTCCGTCGTCGATATTCTGATGTTCGAAAATGATCTTCGGTTCAAACTGAGCTTCAAGAAAGCGACTGCCCCTGTTCGGGAAGTGAGAATAGCGGGTAGCCCGGGGGACTTCGATCGTCAGATCCCGGGGGGTGCCCAGGGTTCGGCCGTAGATGTCCCTCAGGTTTGCTCCCAGGGTGAGGGTGTAGGTCGATTCGTAGACCACGGGAAGATTGTTTACGCGAAGGATCTGTCGATGAACGTCCAGGAACTCCGTCACAGCCTCGTCTTTGAGGTCAAGGCTCACCGTGATGTTTCCATCGAGACTATCCTTATCCAGGGGGTGGCTGAACTCGATGTAGAGGGGGTTGCTGTCACCTTGGGGGCTGCGGGCAAAAGCGTAGGAACGGGTTGAGAAACCGGTCTTTTTGAAGGGAGTGATGGTGTGAAAGGTGTGAACCGAATCCCCGGTTGTGGCGATGTATCCCGGAAAGGGACTCGCTCCAGCTTCCAGAATAATCCGGATTTCTCTGTTCTCCGGGAGGGCTTCCTCCAGTTCCAGCACCAGGCTGCGTGCGCGAAGATTAAGATCTCCCTGAACCGATTCGTGCCGGGGATGGGTCAGGGAGAAGCCGGGAGCTTCAGGGGGTGAGGTCTTTTTTTCTTCTGTTTCTTTCTGGCCTGCTCCTTCTCTCTGGCCCACTTCAAGGCGGATGTAATTTTTTACATGGTCTGGATCGACAGGCCCGTTAAAGAGGAGCGTGAAGCGCCGTTGATCTGGAGGAAGCTGAAGAGGGTTCGGGATCTGATCACCGCCATCGGGAAGGACCTGCACCAGATCCAGATGTTCCCGGAAAAAACTGAAGCTAAAGTCCCGATAGTCCCTGTGGAGAGCAGACCCGTCTCCGGAAAGAAGGGCCTGCCCCAGGCTGACCCGGATCGGTCGCTGGCCGTCGATTGGTTCGTCGGGGGTGAAGGCGATGGTGCGGGAGCCGTACCAGCGATATCGTCCGGGAATCGGTGGGTCCAGAGTCAGCACAGAGCTTTCCCGTTGTTCCGTGCCGAGCATGGCCAGGGGCACCAGGGGCTGATCGAAGGTTACATACACCCGGGGCCGCCTGTTTTCGGTGGGTAGTTCATCCCGGGGACCCCAGTCAAGGGGGCGAACCGGTTCTGCCGTTTCCAGGAGGTCTCCCTGTCCGTGCTGAGTTGCTTCGACGCAGCCTGATTCGTCACGATCGGGCC
Organism: Alkalispirochaeta americana; assembly: GCF_900156105.1. Classification (NCBI taxonomy): domain Bacteria; kingdom Pseudomonadati; phylum Spirochaetota; class Spirochaetia; order Spirochaetales; family Spirochaetaceae; genus Alkalispirochaeta; species Alkalispirochaeta americana. The sequence continues at coordinate 61,589 of NZ_FTMS01000005.1, read as the reverse complement.
GGTAGTAGACCAGAGTTCCCTGGAGAAAGGAGGATGGGACTTGAAAATCCCGGGCGGTCCGGATCGCATCATGCGGGGAGGCGCCTTGGTCCCCAGGGGTGGTCTGTGCCGTTTCTCCCCGGCTGCAGGAGAGGGCTGTCCCCAGCAGGACCACCCCCAGCAACGTGCCGAGCAAAGCAGAATGCAGGATGCCTGCTGCGATAGACGAGAGCCTTTTTCCTGACGGGCTACTATTGGACATGGCTGTTTGAATCCTCTCCCGGCAGACGGTCTCTGCCTGATTGACCGGAAACCTTCCTGGTGATAGCTTGAAAGGCGCCCAATGGTCAACAATATTACTGTTTCGTCTGCCGGGGTCCTTTTCTTTTTCTCTCTCTCCCTTGTTGCAATTTTTGTGTTTTTTTCCCGTATCTGCAACCGTGAGGACGTCAGGCCGCTGATTCTTGCGGCTCTGATCATTCTTCTGCGTGATGGGATCATCTGGTTTGCCCCTCTTTCTCCTCCAGTCCGGAAGCTCTTTCTTGTCTGGGGGATGACCGGCGGGTTTCTTTGCCTCATCGTATGGACAGGCCTCTATCGGCGGACAAACAGGACGCTCTGGACGGCGATCGGTGTCACTCTTGGGGTGGGGCTTCTGTGTCTGCTCTTTCCCTCGGGAATCTACCGGCGGTCTTTTTTTCTGCCACCGATTCTGGCAGGTCTTGCCGGAATCGCTCTTTTCAGGGTTGATCGGTACAATCTTGCCTCGGCCCAGGATGTTGAGGATATGCGTCCGTATTTGGGGACAGCTCTCGTGGTGAGTGCCGTTTCGCTTCTGTTATGGCCTCTGGCGTCGGGGCGGTTTCAGATCGCGTTGCTCCTGGCGGGGACGGCGCCCTTCTGGACCGCTGGAGTTGCGCTTTTCCCCAGTTCAGTCAGGGCCTTCCAGCGGGAAGTTCGTTTTCAGCAGCAAAACACCGATTACATCTTCGACTTCATGTCGAAGATAGGAGATCTTCGGGAGAGGGATACCCATCTGATTCTTCCTCCCGCTCTGGAAACAATACTGCGAGCTACCCATGCTGACTGCGGTGCCGTGGTTACCGAAGTGGAGGGAGAGCTCCGTATTCGTGCCGTGCACGGTTTCTTTCCTCCTCCCGTGCCGATTCCTGATATCGTGAAGACAAAACCCCTTGCCCTGCGGAACTACCTGGAACAGATCCCTCTGGGATTTGCTACACCGCTGTGGGGGGAGGTCCTGAAAACAGGAACTCCTTTACTCATCCCGGAGGCGCGCAAAAATCCTGCCCTGGCGGTACACGCCGAGGACCGGGTGTTGCATCTGCGTTCGTTCATGACCCTTCCCCTGGTCATCAATCAACGTGTATCGGGGCTTGTGTCGATCGCCCGCCGGGACAATCCCCAGCTTTTTAACCGGGCCGATCTCTCGCGGGCCCAGAGCATGGTGAACTTTGTTGCCCTTGCCATGGAGAACTATGAGGCGTACGCACGCCTTCTCAAGGCTCGGCGGCTCGAACGCGATCTGGAAATTGCCTCGACCATACAGGAGTCTTTTCTCGCTCCAGCTGATGTGAGTGCCTCCGGAGCTGATATTGCGGCCGTGTGTCGTCCCGTTCGGGGTGTGGGTGGTGATTATTACGATATCGTTTCCCTCGATGGCGATCGGGTCGCTCTCATTGTGGGCGATGTGGCTGGCAAGGGAGTTCCTGCTGCCCTGGTGATGATGATCGTCCGCACAGCTGCCCGGCTGGCCCTGGAAGAAACCTGCGATGCAGGAGAGGTTCTTCGCATGATTAACGCAGCCGTGAGTGGCAGCGTCGGAGAGGACCGTTTTGCCACGGTGGGCATTGTGATCATCAATACTGCCCGTGGCGAGGCCGTGGTAGCAAGCGCCGGCCACCACCCCCTCCTGCTGGTAAGCCCCGAGGGAAGGGTTCAGGGAGAATTCGATGTGGAAGGGTTGCCGGTGGGTATTGAACCAAACGTGCGATATCCTTCCAGGACAATTTCCTTTCCAGCGGGTTCCTGGGGTATTCTGTATACCGATGGATTCCTGGAAGCAGTCAACCGCCAGGGTGACGAGTTTGGGCTTCAGCGGTTGATTGAGGCTGTTCAAAACGAGGCAGAAGCTCTGGTTGAGGCCGGAAGATCCGGCGCCCGAGCGGTTCTCAACGGGGTTGTTTCGTCGGTCTCAGCCTTCGCGGAAGGAACCCCCGCCCAGGACGACATGACCATGATCGTCTTTCGCGGGTAGATTACACCTTCTTGAGTAAGGTGAGCATGTAGAGTTCGAGATAGGTCTGAAGATCTTTTTGGCGCTTGATGCGCTCGAAGGAGCTGGAGGCCGCGATCTTCCGGGCAAGATCCCTGATGTGTTCGGGTGAGGGCGGCTGAAGTGAGCGGTCGTACCGTCGACGGCGCAGAATGTCACGGCAAAGGGTGTTCACATCCTGGACAAGATTCTCGTGGGCTGTGGGATCGATCAGGGGATTCCAGGATTGTCTCAGCTGGTCGAGTCGATCCTGGGGGCTTTGTCCGGGGGAGAGGTAGCGGGATTGTAAATCTTCGATCTGCGCCTGGAAATGCTGCTTCCTGCCACGGCTGCTGGTTGGTCGGGGTGGGTTCTTTTCCTTTGGTTTTGCCTTGTTTTGCGTCTTTTTATCGGCTCCGGAGGAGGAGAACATTGCCCGGAAGAGTCGGATCAGACTGCCCAGGACAGGGATCACCATCCAGAAGGGGAGTTGTATCCGGGCGTCCCGAAAGACCTCCTCCCGAGTAATCTTCAGGATTGAGGACCAGCTGCGGAGAGAGTGCTTTGAGCGATCTATCATGGCCATGGCGGGGGTTTTTTCGTGCTGGGGAAGATCCTGGCCATCCAGGACCAGAAAAAGCGTCTTAAACGAGGCCAGGCCGTAGAGCAGGGGGAACTCCCGGCGAACCTGCTCCAGGAGTTCAAACTCGAAAGCGGCGTCGTCTTTATGCCAGTCTTCCCGTTGGTCATCCTGCAACTCGGTCAGCATTCTGTGCGTCAGGGAGCGGCGTAGCACTGGTGCTGCTGATTGGATGAGGCGGAGCAAGAGCGGTACATATTGGCCTGAGTGGATGATGAGGCCCTTTTTCTCGGGAGTGTCAAACGAGACAAGTTCGGATATTTCCTGCTCGGAAGGACGTTTCAGCATCTCCTGTATCCAGGTTTCGATGTCGGATCGGGCAATCTTTTTGGTCAAAAGGACACCGCGATCGTCGGTGAGCATGTAGAGATCATGAAGCTCGAAGACGTAGGGCGGTTTTTGCAGATGGCCCCGGAGAATTTTGCGGGCCTCTTCCCGTTGTTGATCCTTCTGCACAGAGGTCTTGTGGTGAACCACGTAGTAGCCCAGCAAGTAGGCTGCCTGACAAAAGGAGTGCTCCCGGTCCAGCTTTTCCCCTTTTTGAGCGTATTCCTTGATAATCATGCTGGACATTTGGGTCCAGAAGTGAAACTGAAAATCATTTGGTTTCAAGATCGACTGCAGGGCCTCGTTCGGGCGAATCTGGGCCGTCTCTATCTCATCGCGGACGAGCATCTCCCGGTTCCGGAAGATTGCCCGCAGCTTGGTCTCCATAAAGCTGGCTGTGTTGTCGCTGCGCAGGTAGTCTCTGATCTTTGCCAGGACCAGGGGAAGCATCTGCTCCCGGAGGGAGCGGACCGTGGTAATCAAGGGATTGACCCCGTCGGGAAAGCGGAGGCGCAGAATCTGCCCTGGTTCTTCTTCCTCCGCCTCAATCCAGTGCATCAGATTTTCCGCCACCGCCACGGTTTGAATAATGTGAGAAGGAATGGGGACGGGAATGTCCTCCTCGGTCGGGAAAGACAAACTCTTGTCGTCATTCATGCGAGTGTACCATCGCTGGATCTCGGCCGTGTAAAAGGTATTGTAGTATATGGAGGAGGGAGGGGTCGAAGGAGTTTCTCGAGTCAACTCGATTATCCCTGCCTGCTCCAACTGGTCCAGATGACCCAAGAGCAGATCCTGCGAGTCCGGACCCAGCAGGAGCTCAAGCTCCGGATGGTCATCCTGGTAACGGCGCACGAAGGAAGGGATGTACTCCATCAGCGCCAGCAGGGAAAAGCGCGGACCCCGTATGTGTCGAGCATAGCGGTGTATGATTTTCTGGACGTCCCGGACAGTGGCCATGATTGCTTCCTTTTTTCTCCAGAGTGCATTGTACGGAGAGAGCGGACTCAGGGCAACAATAAACCCTGCAGAGACACAATAAAATTGACACTTCTCTCGTGACCCGGCTACACTAACCTCATGAAAGACTGCAAGGGGCGATTTTTTCTTCTTTTCCTCGCGGCGGCTTCCCTTTTTGCCCTGGGGGTCCTGGGGGGATGCGCCTCGGTCGATCTTGAGGAGGAGCCGGGTTTCCCCGATCCTCAAGAGGATCTCCGGCCTGAGATCGAGCCTGAACCAGAACCCGAGCCTGAACCAGAACCAGAACCCGAGCCTGAACCAGAACCCGAGCCTGAACCAGAACCCGAGCCTGAACCAGAACCCGAGCCTGAACCAGAACCCGAGCCTGAACCAGAACCCGAGCCCGAGCCTGAACCGGAGCCTGAACCAGAACCGGAGCCCGAGCCTCCCCAAATATCGGAAGCTGTCTACGACAGGACCTTTCTGGAAGTGGAGGAAACGATCCTCGAGTTGAACGAGATCATCCGGCGACGCGATTTCCCGGCCTGGAAGAATAGGCTCACCGAGCGGTATAGCCGGGTCTACTCGGATCCTGAAACGCTTCACCAGAGCTCGCAAAGTTCCGTCCTGGTTCGGAACAACATCGTCTTGAGATCCCTGGAAGATTACTTTTCCTACGTTGTGGTTCCCAGCAGGGCCAATGCCCGGCTGGATGATCTGGTCTTTCTGAGTGAAGACGTGGTGGAAGCGATAATGGTTATCAACGAACGGCCTTACGTGCTGTACCTGTTGAGAAATGTAAATAATGTGTGGAAGATCGATACCTTTTAGGGTATAGTTCGCTTCAGGGAGATGTGAGGGACACAATGAAAATGAAATATCTGTTGCTTGGTCTGTTGCTGATGGCGCCTCTTTGGATTATTGCGGAGGAACAGGAAGGTGCTCCGAGTAGAACAATTGAGGATCTCTTCCTGAGTCAGGATATCGAGCTTCAGATTCTTCGGAGCCAGGCTCTTGGAACGGATCCCGAAATGAAGCGTCTGGCGCTTCGGAGCATACGGGCCATGGTCGAGCAGGGGGCCGCCTCTGACGGAGTGTATGTGGTGCTGGAGGCGCTTGCCTCCGAGGGTGTTTCCCGACAGGTGCGCTCCCAGGGATCAATCGTGAACAATTTCCCCTTGATCCGTCGTGAGGCCACGGAGCTTCTGGGCCAGGTCGGGGGAGAGCGGGCAAAAAACACCCTTCTCCGTGTCCTTCGTGATGATCCCGAGGTGGTGGTCCTTGCTGAAGCTGCCTACGCCTTGGGTTCAATCGGGCTAAACGACAACAGAGAGGTATCGGATTATCTGGTCCACACCCTGTTGCGGGAAAATGCCCGGGCCACGCCTGACAACAACCTGGCCTACTCGATCATTATTTCTCTGGAGCGTCTCTCCGACGCAAACGGCGGGTTGGCCGATCCCGAAGTCCTTAACGCGCTGATCGAGACAGCTTCAAGCCCGTACATACGGACAGTGCGAATGCGGGCTGTCGATGCTATCGTGAACATGAGGGATCACGGTCGCTGATCAAGCCATGTCGCACCGTCTGATATCTCTCCTCTCCACCGTCTGGAGGGTGGTGCGGCTGGGAGTGCTCTTTGTGCTCCTGGTGGTCTTTTTTTCTCACGCCGTGGTGAAGCACGCTGCAGAGGGGAAGATTCTCACTGACCCCCGGGATCTCCCGGCCGACTCGGTTATTCTGCTTCTGGGGACAAGCCGATACACCCGATCAGGGGCGCCAAACCAGTTTTTTCACCACCGGATTCAGGCTGTTGCCAAGGCCTACGAGACGGGAAAAGTTCTTGCTATCGTCGCCAGCGGAGACAATTCGAGCGTTGGCTATAACGAACCACTGAGCATGTATAACGCGTTGCGCGAGGCTGGTGTGGCCTCATCGGTGATTGTCCTGGATTATGCAGGGCTTCGCACCCTTGATTCGGTGTGGCGAATGCAACAGGTCTTCGGGCAGGAGCGGTTTGTGATTGTCTCCCAGCCCTTTCACGTTGAGCGAGCGCTCTTCATCGCGGCTCATCGTGGAGTCGATGCGATCGGTCTTGCTGCCGAGGATGCCACCGGGGTTCTTCACGTCTACGTGCGTTTGAGAGAATATCTTGCCAGGGTTCAGGCAGTGCTTGATGTGTATCTCTTCAGGACCGAGCCCGGAAAGCCGAAGGGCAGTTTTCCCATTGAGTTTTCCCCGTTTTTTGACGTAGAATCCGCCTCATGAAGAAGGTTCTGAATCTTCCCTGCGCAGGAGGGGGAACATATGCCGTTCAACCCGAGAAGGTCATCGCCTTGGGTCTGAACTACCGTGAGCATATTCAGGAAAGCCTCTCGGTCAAGGTTCGCGGCTTTGGAACCGATGAGCCCCCCGAGCCGGTTCTCTTTCCCAAGTTGCCCTCATCCATTATTGGTCCTCACGAGGCAATCCGTCTGCCCTTGATTCTGGATGACTATTCCTTCGAGGAGGAACGGACCGATTACGAGGGAGAGCTGGCGATCATAATTGGTCGGGACGGTTTTGATATTTCTCCGGCCAGGGCCGGGGAGTATATCTTCGGATTCACCTGCGCGAATGACGTGTCCCAGCGCAATCTTCAAAATGGAGATCGTTCAGGGTGGTTCCGGGGCAAGTCTTTCGACACCTTTCTGCCCCTGGGGCCCCGGATTGTTTCTTCCCGCGATATCCCGAACCCCCAGGACCTTGAGATAGTGACGCGGTGCAACGGCCGTGTGGTGCAAAGAGGGTCCACAGCCCAGATGATTACACCCATTGCTGAAATAATCTCCTTCGTCTCACGAAATTTCACGCTTCGTGAGGGTGATATCATCCTCACGGGCACTCCTGCGGGGGTAGGCCCTCTTATACACAATGATGTGATCGAGGTGGAGATCGAAGGGATCGGCCTCCTGAAAAACCCTGTTCTCGATCCCCGGCACAATTAGGCACAAAAGTAATGGATTCAAACTACCGTTCTTTCTTCGAGACCTTGGGATTGCCAAAGCTTCACGTGCACCATCCGATCAATCACTTCGATTTTCGTCGGCCAGGGCGCGTGATTCTGGTGGTGGGCCCCATGGGGTCAGGCAAGACCGGCTTCGCTGCCCAGGTCTGGCGCGATTCCCGGGTGGTCTTGAAGAAAAGCGATTCTGTCCGGACCCTCACACAGCTTCAGGGATCAGAGGCGGATCTTCGCAACGTCTTCTTTCTTCGATCTCGTCTGGACAAGCGCCGTTTTGCTGAAGCTCCTGAGGATGTTCTGAGCTACCGGGGAGGATGCGAAAAGCTGGGAGCAGCCATCGCCGACATTGCTACCTCCTACGAACTGGAGCAAATTGTAGATGATCATCCCGAGACGGGAACCTGGATACTTGATGAAGCATCGTTCTATGATGAACGTATTGCCTACGCTATTCGACGGCTTACGGTGGAGCGCGGGCTGGTCTTTATCTTGCCCACCCTGATTCTTAACTTTCGCAACGCCCTCTTTAACGATACGGCGGGGCTTCTGCTGGATGCCGCTCAGGATGTCTTCCCTCTCACGGCCTATTGTGAGCATCCATCGTGCCTGGAAGATTCCAGTTATACCTATCGCTATTATCTGCGAAGAGGGGTGGAGTGCCCGGCTCTTTATTTTGATCCGCTGATCATTGTGGGTGGAGACCAAACGCATGACGATGGGCTCGAGCCGAACTATGAGACCCGTTGCGGTGCGCACCATGTCCTCCCCGGCAAGGAATACACCTACCTTATCCTGAAGCCTCTGGGTGAGCGGGCTGCTGCAGGTGCTCCCGGACCGCTTCGGGAGGAGCTGATGCTCCTCCACCAGGATCCAAACAGTTCCGCGCTGGGTCAATGGATTTACCAGCATCACCGGGAAGAGACCGAGCGGGACCAGTTGTGCAGGAATGCCCTGCTCGTGCCCTGTCTGGCCGAACGTGCGCTGGTATACCTTTTTGCAGAACGCAACTTGATCAGCGAACAGGCGCTACGGGGTCTTGTGAATGATCTTGGTCTGGACAAAATCTTTCTTGCCCAGCGCCTTACTGATAATAGGAGACCCCTTACGTTCCCTGATGCGCCCCCCGGAGCAGAATCCGCTGGTACAGGGAAAAAGGAACCCCGAGAAAAGTTCGATACGAAAGGAATCTCTTGCCCATGATGAATGAACTACTTTGGCTCTGTATGCTCATGTTGAATTTTGGCCTCATCACCCTGGCTTGGTATTTTTGGGGAAAACAGGGGCTCTTTATCTGGATTGCCATCGCTGGAATAACGGCGAACCTCCAGGTCAGCAAGACGGTTATTCTCTTTGGGATGACAGCGACCCTGGGAAATATCGTCTATGCAGGGTCATTTCTCGCTACGGATATCCTGTCGGAACGATTTGGAAAGAAAAGTGCTACCAGAGGCGTCTGGGTGGGATTTTTTTCCATTCTGGCCTTTACGGTCCTCATGCAGCTGGCGCTCCTCTTTGCTCCAGCCCCCTCGGACGAGATGCAGATCCACCTGGTGGCGATCTTTGGTCTCCTTCCCCGAATTGTGCTTGCCAGTCTTGCTGCCTATCTGGTGAGTCAGTCCCACGATATCTGGGCGTTTCAGTTCTGGAAGAAGCGATTTCCCGGTCCGCTTTGGCTCAGAAATAATCTGAGCACCGGTGTGAGTCAGCTCATAGACAGTCTCGTTTTTACTCTCATTGCATTTCTGGGAGTTTTTCCTGCCGGTGTTATGGTAGAGATTGTGATAACAACCTATCTCTTCAAGCTCATTGTGGCGCTTCTGGACACGCCCTTCCTGTATCTGGCTCTGAGATTGAGGCCGCCGGAAAAGGCGGACACCCCGGGAGGCGAGTAACAGCTCTCGGTGGGCGGCCGGTTTTTCGGCGCGCTCATCGAGTTCTTTTTTTGGAGATTGAAATCATTCTTTCCAGGGAAAGATCATTCCCCGGAGCGTTCGTTTTCCGACCCGTTCCCGGTCCTTGTAGAGAAGGGCGTCCCAGGGGATAGAGGCTTTTTTATCGACGGTCTCTTCCAGGTGATCGTACTTGTAGAGGCGGAGTTTGAGTGCTGCCTGGTACCAGATTGCAATACCTGCTGCTCCGGGGAGCAGAAAAGCTGTAAAGGTTGAAAGGACTGCAATTACCACGGCACCCAGAGCGATGGCGATGGTAAAAAAAGTATTGTCCAGGGTCAGAATAAATGATTTTTTCAGGACAGCCAGAGGCTGCCGGGAGAGTCTGGCCCGCACGGGCAAGACGTACTGAATCGCGAGCCACCAGATGAGAGACATCCAGAAGAGGATGGCCAGGGCAAAAATGCTGAAGAGGTTTCCCAAGGCCGTGTAGACCGGGATGGCCACAAGCAGAAGTGCGCAGTGGAGGAGTACAGCTGCGCCCAGGGAGAGGGTCACCGGGAGGAACTGCCGCAACGGGGAGAAGAAAGAATTCCACTCCAGGCTTTCGTAGTCAACGATTGTCCGTGCGACGCCAGCCAGTCCTCCGATGTAGCAGAAGACCACAAGAACACCAATAATCAGGGCGGTGATGCCAGCTACTGGGCCGAAGGGGGCTACCGCTGCCGGAAGAAGGATGGGGAGCGCTATCACGGCGATAAATCCGAGGTTCAGGAGCATTACCGGGAGGAAGTTGTCCCAGAGATCAAAAAAAGCTTTCTTTATGAGGAAACCGAACATGGCGGCAGTATACGTCTTCTTGCGGGAGAAAAGAACCCCGGCAAGGAAAATTCTGCTGCCGGGAAGATGATCTTGATTCGCAATTTCGCAATGGTTATTTCGAAATGGTATGGGATGGGTTATACTGACTGGTGTTATGATAATTCGATGGCGCCCGTTCGTTCTTTCGTTCTTTTTGTTGATGGGGGGTGTTGCAGCTCTTCCCGTTTCTCTTGTCCCGGGCTCTCTCCCGGCGGTCTCCGCTCTGGAGATCGATCGCTCGGAGCTTGAAGCAGCAGCCGGGGCAGATATCGAGTTTGAAAGCTTCCTGGGAGAAGTCCAGCAGTTCGATACCGCCCAGGCAATACGCGGGATCGGTTCTGCTTTGGGCCAGGGAGCTGCCGAAGACGAGACCTACGACTATTTCAATCGATATATCATCCGCCGCATCATTGGCGACCCTCTTGACCGTCGCCGGGCTGCCGACATCATTGAATTTTCTCCTGCTGCCCGGGTTGATCACATCGAAAATGTCCGCAGGATTCTTTCGGAGTTCCTGATTACCGCCTGGGGATACCAGCGCGGTGATGCGGATCTCCTGGCGCGGTTTATCACAATCTACAACGCTGTCCATCGTGGAGATATGGATTTTTTTGTGGCCCGTTATCGCGAGGCTGTGTCGAACGCGCTGGACCCCCAGCGCGTTGGTATCGCTCTTTCCTATCGGGACTGGCCCGGACAGACCCAGATGGTGGTTCCCCTCAGGGGAGGGCGCGATCCCGGTGATCTTGACGCGGTTGACCCGGGCCAGCTTGTGGGGCCAGCAGTTATCGGCGACTTGAGGAGCCGCGCCGATCTGGGGATCGATGACCGCAAGGCAATTATCGAGTTTATCGAGCGGGTTGTAGAGGTTCGTCTCGATGAGATAGCTCTTGAGCGGGCTGAGATCGAAGAGGAACGGGAGGAGATTGCGCGCAGGAGAGAGGACCTCCAGCAGGATCCGGCTCCCGCGCTGGACGCCGATCCTCAGGATCCTTTGCCCGAGGCCACCCCCCATGCCGATGAGGATGACCTTCTGCCTCCCGAAACTCCCCGGGAAGATCCGGAGCATGAAGTTGATCAGGATCCTGAACCGGATCGGCCTGTCCAGGAAGATGCTCCTGCCCCCCCTCCGGAGGATGAATCTCTGGAGGATGAAGAGGCTCTCCGGGAACGCGAAGAGGCCCTGGACCAACGCGAGGAGGAGTTGCTTGCTGAAGAGGCTGAACTGGGGGTTCTGATGGATCAGCTTGAAGAGTTGTATCAGGACACAGCTGAGGATCAAGCCACTCTGCATGATCGGGCTGCGCCGCCCGATCTGGTTCCCTTTGTCCTGGCCGATGGTCAGGGGGGCTATGAGATCGCCGTGGTGAATCTGGATGGCCCGGTTTTGGCCGAGCGGCAGATTATCCCTCTGGCGGGCCGGACTGTTCTGGAGTATCGGGGAGGGCTTTTGGCGGTTCACCGCGGTACCCGAAGAATGCTTCTTCTGGAGCCTTCATCTCTTTCGGTTCGGGCAGAAAGCGAGCGATCTGTGCGGCCCGGCAGCAGGGTTGTCTTTCAGGGAAATTCTATTCTTACATTGATCGAGGAGAATGGAGCTGCTTTTGTGGGCGAGTTCGATTCGGATCTGGTTCTTGTGAGGCGTTCTGCCGATGCGGTAAGTCCCGACACTGATATTGTTGTGCGGGGAGATCACGTGCTGGTTCAGGGAAGTCGGGGGGACTTGCGCGTACTGAACCTGCAATAAAGAACGGCTGTGTTCAACCCGGGGGAGCGGTGCTCCCGGTTGCTCCCCGGGTTTTGTGGTGGGTGAAGGCGAAAAGCCCCCGGAATTGACCTGCCCAGAGGGGCTGGTATGGGAAGTCGTCAGGCATCTACTCCAGCGAGGGGTCTTCTCCGGTTGCAGGAGGCGGGATCTCTCGTTCCTCTGTCTGCTTGTCTTTGCGGTTTGTCAATCTTCTGTAGGGGCTGGTCATGGTTTGCCAGATTTTGCTGGCGAGGTCGCACAGACCTCGCCAGAGACGTTTCAGGCCCGAAGGATTGCGGATTCGGTCAAGTCTCAAAAGCGCATCGGCCATCTCGTCACTGGTAAACTCTTTCCGGACGGCGTTCTCGTCGAGCTCTATCTGCAGGAGTTCTTCCTGGGACGTATCAGAGATGATGCTACAGTCTATCGTCTGCCACCCCAGGATGCGGGCCGCTTCCAGGCGCCGGTGCCCTGCGACGAGCAGGAAATCTTCCGTAACTACTATAGGATGGAGGAGGCCGTTTTTTCGGATGCTCGCTACAAGAGAGTCAAGGTTTCCAAGATCCTGGCGCGTCCGGTTCTTCGTTCGTATCGACGAGATTGATATTTCTTTCACTTCCCTGTTTTTCATGTGCCTTGCTTCCTCAATTCGGGTTAATCCAGCAGGGGATTCACACCGCCTCCATCATCCCATGGTGCGGGGGTAAGATCAAGTTGATCCTGGAGTAATTCCAGGGGAAGGCCTTCGCCATCCCATCGGTCATCGGTCGGGTCTTCCGGGGGCTCCCGGTCGGCTGTGCGCTCCCGGCGCCCTTCGGGGGAGATGTCCAGGCTGAGATCGAGCTGGCGGTGCAGGGCAGGGCCGGAGCTGTCCAGAGAGAAGCTCGCTCTGTCCAGAGAGGTTCGCAGGCGGCTCACCAGTTCAGGGGCCTGCTGCTGTGCAAACTGATCGCTCCGGTCGAACTGGGTTGGTTGCGTTCCTGCTATGAAGACTTCCCGAATTGTTCGTCCCGAGTAGTCTGCCGGAGGGAGAAGCCCTTGCCGTGCCGTAACGGTGGCCTCGACGATGCCATCGGGGCGGACAAACTCCCGGGGAGGAAGGTTTCGGTGGATGTCTTTCATGTATTGTCCCCAGACCGGGCCGGTGGTGATCGCTCCGGTCTGGTTCACGCCCAAGCTGTTTGTCCCGCCACGGTCGAAGCCAAACCAGACGGCGGTGGAATAATAGGGGGTGTAGCCTACGGTCCAGGCGGCCCGCCAGTTTTGGGTCGTGCCCGTCTTGCCCGCTGTGGGCTGGTCAAAGCCGCCAGCTACGTTTCGGGCGTAGCGGAGGGTCCCGCTAGTAACGGTCGTTTGGAGCATATCCGTGATAACGTACGCTGCCTGGGGGCTGATAACGGGCTGATGCGCACCGCTTCGGCGGTCTTCCCGCCGGACCTCCGCCTCGGGCTCCATAATGACCCTGCCCGTTCTGTCTTCGATGTAGCGGATTCCCAGGGGGGTGCGGCGTCTGCCCTGGTTGGCCAGGGCGCTGTAGGCTGCTGCCATTTCGATGGGCGAGACCTGGACCGTTCCCAAGGCAACAGGATAGCGCCGCTCAAAGCCCCGGGCAGACCGCTCCTCCTCGGGAATGCCCAGAAGTCGGGCCGAGACATCCAGGCCGGTGGAGAACCCCACCATATCGAGAATTTTTACCGAGGGGACGTTCATGGATCGTGCCAGGGCGTAGCGGGCGAGCACGGGGCCAACCCACTCGTTCCGGAAGTTGCGCGGTGCGTAGGGTTCCCCGTTATCGGCAGTAAAGACCATGGGGGCGTCGTAGATCATGGTGGCCGGCGTGAGCACCCTCTGATCGATGGCGGCTGCGTAGTAGAGCGGTTTAAAAGCTGAGCCCGGTTCCATGGCGCCGCTGAGGGCGCGGTTGAACTGATTGCGTGACTCGAACTCGCGGCCCCCCACCATGGCCATAATGTGGCCGGTATCGTTCTCCAGCGTGACAAGCGCACCTTCTACGGTGGAACGCAAGGAAGTGCTTCGTCTCTGGGCGTAGGATTCCCGCGTAGCGTGGCGAAGCGGGTCATGGCCGGTCCCAAAGAGAAGAGTAATCGCATCGACCAGGGGGTTTATATTTTCCTGGTACTCCTGACGGGCCCGGTGCCGCTGTTTGGAGTGGCCCACCTGCAGATTGGGGGTGTCAAAACCAAGAGCAAGCAACTCGATAACCGGAACAAGATCGTCTCCCCGGGAGACGCGGGAGGCGATATTCTGGCGGTACACGCTGTTTGCCCGGGCCAGCCCTGTCCTGACGTGGCGGTCGGCGGCCTCCTGGAAATCCAGGTCCAGCGTTGTATGGACCACGTACCCGTCGGTATTGACGTTGAGCGTTCCCAGCAGATAGCGGTTTTCCAGTTCGTAACGAACATATTCGGAGAAGAAAGGGGCCCGGTCCTCTCGTTCGAAGAAAGCTGTGGAGGTATTGGCTCTGGTGAAGTCGTAGGTGGACCAATACTGCTCCATGCTCAGGTCCACCTCATCCTGGGTAGCGTAGCCCAGATCAACCATTCTGTTCAGGATGACTCGCTGCATATTGCGTGCCTGATTTGGACGGCGGATGGGGGAATACAGAGAGGGATTTGCCAGCTGGATTACCAGCATGACCGATTCTGCAACGGTCAGCTCCTGAGCCGAGTGGCCAAAGAAAAACTGGCTCGCTGCCTCAACACCGTAGTTGCCGTGGCCGAACCACATCCGGTTCAGATAGGCTTCCAGAATTTCGTATTTCGTCCAGTGCCGTTCGAGTTGCAAGGCCCACCAGAGTTCAATAACTTTCCGGTACAGGGAAAAGTCGTTCCGGTCAGCATAAAGATGTCCTGCGAGCTGTTGGGTCAGGGTAGAACCCCCGGAAACGTAGCGGTTTGTTACCAAATTCCAGGCGGCCCGCGCTGTTCCACGGAAACTGAATCCCCGGTGATCAAAAAACGTCTGGTCTTCCCGGGTGATCAGGGCATAGATCAGGTGGCGGGGCAGTTCGTCAATTGTTATGAGCTCCCGGTTTTCATCGGAGAAAAACTCTGTAATAAGCCGCCCGTGGCGGTCGAGTATCTGCGACGGGAGAGCTGATTCCTGGTCGTGAAGGCTTTCCAGGTCTCTGATGTTTTCTATTGATGCAATTGCCAATCCGGTGATGATGCCCAGCGTGAGAACAGCTGTCCCCAGCACGCCAATGAGAATCCCCAGGGCAATTCTAAGTCTTCGATCCATAGAGAGACTCTACGGACGAATGCGAGGCTGTGTCAACATTTGAGAGCGCCGGATTCGAAGAGGACGGGGCGTGAAGGGGGGCTATAGAAGGTAAAAAAAATGACCGGTTCGGCAGAACCGGCCAAGGACATCGGCCCGATATAGTAAACTGGGAGGGGAACTATCCCGGGCTCCGATGGTATTTTTATCGTCCCCCCCCGACGGCAACTTTAGTGCTTCCCGGAACTTTACCGCTTCCTGATCAGGACATCAAGATCCAGGCCGATCTCGTACTCTCCGTGGGGTTCGAGAAGAATGGATCTGCTGATGAAGAAATCACCCAGGCCAATGAAAAGAAGATAGAGTCCCGGGGGGTGTTCCAGAGGTTTTTCGCTGTCGGCTGAAAGGGGCTCTCCATCAAGGAATACCTCGGCCACGGAGGGGACCTGAAACGTAAGGAATGACCGTGGTTCGTGGGGCTGAAGGGTTATTCTGGTGGTGACGGCTTCTTCGATACCGATATTCTGGCGGTGTTGCAGATACTCTCCCGCCTGAGCCTGGAGTTGGTATATTCCCGGGGAGAGAAAGGTCGCAGTTTCCGGTTGGAGGTTCTCGCCGTCCAGACTGAGCGAGAGCAGGGGGCTTGCTTTCTCCATCAAGGATGCGTCTCCTTCCATCTCCACCAGGATCCCGCCAAAGGGGGCCACAATCGGTTCTATCCGAAGGCGATGGGCGTGCTCGTCGTGCCGGGGAAGAAACCCCTTTGTTGCGGGAAGAATTTGGAGGGCGATCGCTCCCCGGGAGAAACTGGAGGTTGCTGTCGCTGCACTCAGGCCGGGGGCCGCTTCACCGGGGAAGGGGCGGGGGGGCGCAAGCTCAATGGTTAGTGATTCTCTCCTTTCGGGATTCAGGGGAATTCGGGCCAGGGAACGGCCGGCCAGCGAAAGATGCCCCGGAGCGTCCTGAAGGAGTTCCTCATGAGGCGGGTCCACATCGCCGAAGACGAGGAGAGAAAACCCTCCCGGAGGCATCCCCCGGGGCAAAGGGTCCGCAATAATCCGCAATCCCTGAAGATAGGGAAACTCCTCCTGGCCCAGGAGCAGGAGTACCGCCCCTCCTTCAAGAAGAATCTCCAGCGGTTCCGCTGAGGAGATGCGCTCCAGTGCCTGCACCTCTCCTCGGAAGGATTGGCTGTAAGAAGGGGAGATTCCAGCCAGGGAAAGAAAAGCTGCCAGAAAGGCCATAACCGGAAAAATCGTGGCCGGAAAATCCGGGAAGTCAGGACGCATCCCGATGGGGAAGGTGGAAGAAGCCTGTTTGTGTATCATTGTATGAAGAGCTCCGGGTCCAGAGGTATCCCCTGGTGAATAATTTCGAAATGAAGGTGAGGTCCTGTGGAGAAGCCGGTGCTCCCCACGGTGCCGAGGGGCTCGCCAGCCCGAACAGCCCTTCCCGGTTCTACCAGGGCTTCCTGGAGATGGGCATACACGGAGGTGTATTCCCGTTCATGGTGCACCCGCACGGAGAGGCCATAGAGAGGGTCCCTCTCCACGGCGGCAACCACGCCGTCTGCGCTGGACCGCACAGGTCTGCCGAAAGGGGCTGCGATGTCCAGGCCTCGGTGGAAGGAGCGGCTGCCTGTCATGGGATGTCTTCGGTAGCCGTAGGGGGAGGAAAAAACTCCCTCGGGAAGGGGGTTCTGGAAGTGCGGACGGAGAAAGAGATCCCGTTCCCGGCGGGTGAAATCCTCCCCCGGAATGAAACGGAGTATCCCTGGGGAGTTGGGGGCATCCTCCGGATTGGGCAGTACCAGCCTTTGGGCTCGCGAGGATCCTGACAGGCGCCGGGTTACTTCCTCCTCCAGGGGGGTCTCTGGATGAGGATAGAGGAAAATTCCCGGCTGGGAAGGAATGGAGAGGAGGCTCCCCGGAGAGATTTCGGGGCGGGACAAACGGTTCAGGGTGGCGATGGTACTGTAGGGAATCATCAGGCGGGTCGCCAGGGAAAAAAGCGTATCCTCCCGAGAGGGGGCATAGTGCAGGATTTGAAGGGGAGGAAGCGACTCCTCCTGAGCCTGGCTATGGCGGTACTCGGCAAGCATCTCCTGGTGCTGCAGATAGAGCGGGTCATCCCGATCGAGACGGAGCATAACCTCCTGAGCCCCAAAGGATTGGTCCTCTTCCAGGAGGAGAAGCAGGGGAATGAAAAATATCAGAACGTGCTTCCCCCGGAAGGCCGCTCGGTGATGCATGAATCAGTTCCCCCGGTGATGCCTTCGGGAATTTCCTCGGGAGCTGCCCAGGCTCCAGGCGAGGTGTCCCGAAAGAAGAATCACCCCCGCTAGCGCAAGGACCAGGGAATTTCGGAGTATTCCGCCAAGAACGAAAAGCGCTGCCAGGAGCGAGATCCCGCGAAGAACCAGGGGCGTTCTGGCAGCGTCGGCACCCCCCTCAATACGGCGCAGACGGCGTTTTTGCCGGAAGATCGAGATCCCCCCCGCCAAAAGAACGACCAGGACCAGTCCGTTGAAAAGGCGGGGAACACGCGTTGCCAGAAGCCAGATGGGAATCGTGGTGAGGGCGCTCGCTGCAGCAAGTATTATCAGGGTTGAAATAGCTCGAAGGGTCCGCTGAAAAAGCGTTCCGTAGCCGGACAGGAGAGCTTCTACGGTATTTTTCATGGGGAAGGGTCCTCCTCTTTCTCCGTCATGTCTGGTGAAGGTCTCTGATATTCCCGGGATGGCAGGGGTAATGGAGGTTCTTCCCCGGCGAGGTCCTCCAGAGACTGTTCCTCCGGGGTGAGTTCTTCCGGGGGAACCAAAATGAGCTGTTTTCGTTGCTGGTGGAACGAAAGAGCTTCCTCGTCGCGGCCCAGGCGGGAAGCAACCTGTTCCAGATTTTCCAGAGAGCGGATCGCTCCCGAGCGATTGCGGATTGCCAGATAGACGCGCAGTGCCCGGAGGTGGTACTGGTAGGCTTCGCGATCCCGGGAAAGGCGCTCATGAATGACCCCCAGGGCAAAAAGATTTTCTGCAATCCCCGGACTGTTTTCAGCCCGCTTGTCGTAGGCCAGGGCCTGGTAGGCTTCCTGGAGTGCTTCCTGGTATTGGCCCTGCCGTGACGCGACGGAGGCCAGCATATAGTGGTTGCTGGCAAGTTCTGCCCAGAGGCCATCTTCCTTGTTCATGTCCCGGGCTTTCTCCAGATATTGCCTGGCCCTCTCGAAGGCCCCTTCCCGGGCATGAAGCGTGGCGATGCTGTGGTACAAGATGGCGTTGCTAGGGGCCTCGCCGGTTTCTACCGCACCAAGAGCCTCTTGGAAAAGAGCACGGGCCCGCTGGTTCTCGCCGGACTGGAGGAGCGTGACCCCCAGGTTTACCTGGGCTTGCATCCGCACCTCCTGGTGCTGTGCCAACCCGGCAAAATCCAGAGCAGTTTCAAAACGCTCCTGTGCTTCCTGCAGATCTCCCACCGCCAGATAGACCCGACCAAGAGAGTTGTGGGCCTGGGCAATTCCTGACAGGTGGTCCACGGCGGTGTTCTCTTCCAGGGCGAGGGTGAAGAATCGCAGAGCCAGATCATAGTTTCCCAGGGAGATCTGTTTGTTTCCAAACTCGGCGTAGCGGGCGGCCTGGTTCTTCCGGGCTGTTTCAAACTCCGGTGTGGCGGGTTTCGAGGAACATCCTCCAAGGGAGATGCTCAAGAGGATTGCCAGAATCAGGGTGGCCAGGACCGGCACAATTCGCGCCGGGAAAGAGCCCGGGGATCTGTTTCCCGAGGAGAGCGGGTGGCCCCGGAGGGCGTTTCGTGCCTGGAGGGATCCCGGGATGATCTCAGAACTGTGCATCGCGATGGCTCCGGAATGTTGAAGGCTGAGGTAGCTCCGGCGGAATCCCGCGTCGTATGAGGGGATTGTTGCTTAATCCCTCCAGAACATCCTGGGTTATGCCCAGGGTCTCGCGACTCTCTTCGAGAATCCCTGCGATTTGAGGTTGCGACTGGTTTGCAAAGATCGCCAGTTCGTTCACTTCTGCCAGAGAGGCGTTAATGCTCTTCAGTATGTCCTCGATCTCGTTAAAAATGCGGTTTTCATCCCTGAGAAAGGTGGTTATGGAACCGTCGGCATCCAGCAGACGGGGAATCAATCCTGTGGGGTCCTGGAGTGCTTCCGTGGTCTGTTCCAGGTTGCCTGTTATAACGGCGGTGCTTCCCAGGATGTCCAGAGTCGGCTCCCTTGTGGCTGTCAGGGTCTCTTCCAGCTCTGCCAGAAGGGTTATGGTCTGAGCCAGGGTTTGCCCCAGGGGCTCTGTTGTTTCTCCCGCCAGGGCCAGATTTACATGGTGCATTGTCTGGTCCAGGGATGTCATCAGCTCTGTCATGCTCCGAAGGGATGGCTCGATCTGGGCCATGATGCGCGCCATCTCATCCGTGGCGGGAGGGATTTGAACGAGCCCCCTTTGTACGAGTTCCTGCCCCATTGAACTATTGATTGCCGGAACCATGCTATGCTCGGGGAGTGATCCTGTTTCTCCCCGTCCCTGGTAGAACATCAAGGTGCTGCCAAGCCCGAGGGGACTCGCTACCAGGTGGAGAACGCTGTTGGGCCGAACCCTGTCCTTGTATGTATCCTGAACATAGAAATAAACCCGGACGTAATCTTCCTCGCCCAAGGCGATATCCGTTATGCGTCCAATTGGAAAACCCTTGTACCTGATGGACATGCCCACGCTCAAACCCTCGGCTGTGGGGAAGAGGCTGTAAAACTCGTAGTTCCGTGCAAACCAGCGCTGGTTTGCGCCCATGGCGACGATTATTCCTACAATAGAGACCAGGGCAATGAGAGAAAACACGCCCACCACCTGTTGGGCAAAACGAATGCGAAACTTCACAAAATCCTCCCCGAGAATGCAGTTGCCCGATCAGCCAAAGGGGTTCTCATCTCCCCCTCCCAGGATATCCAGTATATCAGCATCGTAGGTTGCGCTCAAACCCAGCACACCCTGGAGGATTTCCCGGACCCGGGAGTTTTCGGCGCGGGTGCTATTGTGGGCTGTGTCGAAAAAGATCACCTCGCCCTGATCAATCAGGAGAAACTGGTCGGCCAGCCTCGAAGCAATAGTGCTGTCGTGACTGGCGATTACCAGGGTTTTTCCTCGCTGCTTCAAATCCTGGAGGATGTCCAGAAGATTTTGCTGTGTTGCGGTATCCAGGCCGTTGCTGGGTTCGTCAAGAAAGCAGATTTCGGGATCTGTCATGAGCGCTCTCATGATCCCTACCATCATCTGGCTTCCGCTGGAGAGGCGGGCCGGGCGGAGATCGAGGGATTGGTAAAACCCGATGCGGTTTGCAAGGGAGGCGATCCGTTCCTCGATTTGCCGGGGTGAGCGGTGCGGGCCGTTATATTGAAGGGGGAGGGAGAGATTCTGGCGAATCGAGAGGT
Source organism: Alkalispirochaeta americana (assembly GCF_900156105.1). Classification (NCBI taxonomy): domain Bacteria; kingdom Pseudomonadati; phylum Spirochaetota; class Spirochaetia; order Spirochaetales; family Spirochaetaceae; genus Alkalispirochaeta; species Alkalispirochaeta americana. Next base: position 41,231 of record NZ_FTMS01000005.1, on the reverse strand, counting down.
TCTGCCACAGGGCGGCATCCTGAAAAACAAAGCCCTGACGTGTGCGCAGGCTCTTCATCTCGCGATTTGAAGCCTGGCCGAGGTCCGTTCCGCCCAGGGTAATCCTGCCGGTGGTAAGAGGAATGATGCCGGCCAGAATTTTTAGCAAGAGCGATTTCCCTGCGCCGCTAGGCCCCATCACAAGAACGCAGGATCCCTCGCTGATGGAGAGTGACGTTTCCTGAAGCAGCGTCTCGCCACTATGGGAAAACCCTGCTTTTTGGAGCTCTATTGTTGTGTGTTCTGTGTCCACGCGCTCCATAGTCATGTCCATAAATATCATATCCACAGATAATAGAGAATCGTCAGGAACATATTCACCATGATTATCAGGGTGAACCCACGGCCCACGCTTCGTATTGCCATGACGGGAACCTCCGTGGACGAGCGGTCAACCTTGAATCCGTAGTAGGTGGCGACCAGCGATATGATTGCGCCCGAGGCAATGCTCTTCGCCAGAGAGATGGCGATATCCGGAAGAATCAGGGCGTTGAGAAGGTTGGAGAAGTAATCTCTGGGATTGATCGTTGTGATGAGGGAGGTTACCAGAAAAGAACCCAGGAGGCCGAAGAGGTTGAAGTAGAGGTTAAGGAGAACCACCGATACAACCACCCCCAGAAATCGGGGGACTACCAGGTAACTGATGGGATCTATGCCGTTTGCAACGTAGGCTTCAATTTCGTGGCTTACCACCATGTTTCCCAGTTCGGTAGAGATAGCCGTGCCTGATCGGGCGGTCACGACAAAGGCGGTCAGGATCGGCCCCAGTTCCCGGGTGATTACGGTGATCAGGATTGCGTAGACCAGCTCTCCCTGTCCGAACTGAGGCAGGAGAGTAGCCCCTTGAACAATAATAATGGCCCCCAAGCCAAGGGAGAGGAGTGCTATTACCGGGAGCGCTTCCACGCCTGTGAAGAGGATCTGGAGTGTGAGAACCTGGCGGGAACGCTTTTTAAGAAAGAAGAGGGCGGTCTCGCGTGCAACCTGGTAGCAGTAGCCCATGGCGTAGAAGAAATCCTGGACTGTTGCGAAAACCCGCGCTCCTGTGGTCTCGAAAATCATTTTCTGGTCTATTCCTTGCTTTCATACTAGGATAAGAGGGAAGGCCCGGCAAGTGCCATCTTTCGTGGCTGTGTATTTCGTGCTTGATTTTTGAATGGTAAGTCGCTACAGTTCATCCAGGGGAGGACCTTTGCCCAAGTCAGTCCGATACAAAGCTAGTTCAGTTGTCTATTTCCACGGCGATACCGACGAGCGTATCTATATCCTGAAGTCCGGCCGTGTGGTTCTTCGCTCCCAGGATATCGAGACGGGTCAGGAAATTCACGACCTGGTGACAATGGGTGAGTTTTTTGGGGTCCGCAGTGCTCTGGGGCGCTACCCCCGTGAGGAAGACGCCCTCGTCTCAACCGATGCAGAGCTGATCCAGTTCTCGGTGACCGAGTTTGAGCAGGTGGTAAGCGCCAACACCCGAATTATCGTAAAGATGCTCAAGGTCTTCTCCTCCCAGTTGCGACGGATACACACGAAAGTCTCATCCATGCTGAAACAGCAGGACACGATGGACCCCGAAGAGGGATTGCACAACAGCGCCCTCTTTTACTACCGCACCCGCCAGTTTGATCACGCTACATACATTTGGAACCGCTATCAGGAGCTTTATCCACACGGGCGCCACCTTGAAGAAGCCCGAAAAAACCTCGAAAGAATCGGTCATGGTGCAGCGGCCACTGCCGACGAGGGGGGCCGTGGAGGGGGCTCCGCCGCTGTGAGCCAGGCCCCATCCCGAAGGGAGGCTCCGCAGTCCCCGTCGCGCCTCTTTTTTGAGGGCGAGCGAGCCTTTGCCCAGGACGATTTCGAGGGAGCTATCGGGTACTACCAGAAGGTTCTTTCGGATTATCCCGATGATGAGGAGTATGCCCTGAAGGCAAAGGTTGAGCTGGGTCGTTCCTATTTCGAGAAGGGTGACTACGCCACAACGCTTCGACATTTCTCCCAACTGATTCAAGCTGTACCTCGTCTGCCTCAAATGGCTGAGGTTCTCTATTATGTGGGGGCCAGTTATGCTCGAAACGGCAATAGCGAAAAGGCAAAAATGATTCTCGGGAAGGCCCGGGCCTCAGGTGGAGACGATTCAGCCCTGCTCAGGAGAATAGACCGCGCTCTGAAAGATATGGAGGGGTAACGTGGGAGCTTTCGACCGCTTTGCCAAGACCTACAAAAAAGGGCAGATGATTTTTTGCGAGTATGAGCCAGGAAATACCTTTTACTTGATTCAGGAGGGGCGGGTACAGATCACCAAGGTGATGGGTGAACTGGAAAAGGCCGTAGATATCCTCCATCCCGGCGAACTTTTCGGGGAAATGGCAATCCTGGAAGAAGCTCCTCGCAGCGCCAGTGCAATCGCCCTGGACAAGGTGATACTTCTGGAATTCAACCGCGCAAACTTCGAGATTCTCATGCAGGGGAATCCCCAGATTGCTCTTACGCTCCTGAAAACCTTTGTAAAACGCATCCACGATCAGCGACGGCGCTTTCTCATTCTCAAACTTGAGGATGTGCAGGCTCGGGTGGCCGATGTATTTCTCATGTTCTCCGAGGGACAAAATCCGCGAAACTACGAGCAGGACCGCTGGGAGTTTCCCGTCACAGTGAACGATGTCGCCCACTGGGCCGGTCTTCCCCCGGAGAGAGTTAAGGCTGTGGTCAATCAGTTTGTCAAACAGAACAGGATGAGTGTATATCCCGACAAGATTGTGGTGAACAACATCCATGATTTACAGCGCCTCGTGGCGAGTCGGCGCAGGGAACAAGGATGAAGTTGGGGCCATCCTGATATGTGGGGAGATCAATTCCGCCTGACCCTGTATCGACGACGTCGGCGCAGGGCGGCTCGCGCCCGATACCGTACTATCCACGATGGAACGGGCAGAGCCTGGACGTTGTATCACGTCCGGAGCAAGGGCGGAAATGTGTTGGGCGTGCCTGTCGTTTTTTTTCACGGGTTTGGCTCCGACGGCTCTTCGTGGCTCTCGTTTTTCCCCGAGCTCTCGGAAAACCGGGAGCTTGTTGCGGTGGATCTTCCCGGTTTCGGCGGGCACTACCCGCTTGAAGATGATCAGTATACCCCCTCCTGGTATGCCGGAGTCTGTGTTTCTCTCCTTCGCGAACTGGCTGTCCGCTGGGGACAGCCACCGATAATCATCGGCACATCCCTGGGAGCCATGATCGCCGGCCTTGTGGCCTGTGAAATCCCCGATCTCTGCCGAGCGGTGATCCTTATCGGCCCGGCCGGTATTCGTCCGTTGCGGCAGACGCCCTTTTGGGAGGAATACCGGGCAGGACGAAACCTTCTGCTTCCCCGAAACGAAGCGGAGTGGGACGTCATGATGCATACACTCTATCACCAGCCCCGGCCCCTGCCGGGCTTTCTGCGCAGAACGGCCCTGCGGGAGATCGAGATCAAACGGGACGTGCTGGAACGAATTTTTGATCAGCTTTTTTCGCAAGGCGAAGATCCTCTGGGGGAACGGTTGCAAGAGCTCCGTTCCCCTGTAACGGTTCTGTGGGGGGAGTGCGATCAGGTGACCGACGTCTCTGCCCTGGATCGTTTCCAGGAGGCTGTTCCCTCGTCAAGGCGGGTACGAATTGAGGACTGCGGACATTGCCCCACCTCGGAAGCCCCCTGGAAAACCCGGGAAGCCTTCCTGGATGTGCTGGCTCGCTACGGGTGATGGAGAAAAGATGCAACGTCTGTTCCTGACCGAAAAAGGAGACCCCGTATCGGCTGTAACGGCGGCGGAGGCGCGCCAGCTTCTGGCCGTGGCAGACCGAACTAAATCGCCGGGAATTGCCGAGATTATCGAGTGCAGCGGCAGGAGTGCCTATTCAGTGGCTTGCGCCGAAAGATCTTCCCGGGAGCTTCCCGTGGTGATCCTTCCGGAACGGGGCACCCTGTCGGGAGCGGTGGGATTATCCCTGGCTCGCCACCTCTCCAATCATGGTATCTCTGTGGTTGTTCTCGAGATACCGCACCAGAACAGCATCGCTCTCCCCGGGCTTGCATCGGCAGCGGAAAACCAGTGGCGGGCATTTCTGGAGACGGAGGGTGTGGTTGCCTCTTCTTTGGCCGAACTTCCCCGGCGCCCGAGGCTGATCGTCGAGGCCATGCCGGCGGCGGGTCCGGCGATGCTGGATGATCCCGACACAGCCCGGCTTTGTCGCTGGATCAATGAAGCCCGCCGTCAGGAATCGGAGGTTCTCTCGCTGGATATTCCCTGCGGGGTGGATGCCACCACGGGAGTCGCTGCAGAGGGCGCCGTCAGGCCTGATCGCACGCTGTGTCTGGCGTTGCCCAAGACAGGACTTCAGGAGGGTTCGTGTGGGCGCATCGCGGTGGCCGATGCGGGAATACCTGCCAGGGCGTACCAGAAAATTGCGATTGTTGCGTACCCTTGCGTTTTTCGGGACGCTTTTGTCCTGCCCCTTCAGGGAGCGTTCTAGCGTTCTGTCGTTCTAGCGTTCTGTCGTTCTGAGGCCGCTTCTTTCCGGGTGCAACCTGTTGCCGGCTCCGCTTGTCCGGTAGCGTGAGCAGCGGTTGCTACGGCATATTATATATCGATATAGCAATATACCTTGCCATTCCGGAAAACCTCCATTAGTCTTGAGTCTGTGAGCGAGATGAATCTCCGCCTGCTCCTGGATAGCAACTCCGACGCCATGTGTTTCCTGGATCGGGATCTCAGGCTGTTGGCGTACAACCGCAGTTTTTTGTTACTCTTCTTTCGCCTCTTTCACGTGCGAATCGATGAAGGGCAGGATCTGGTTGAGCAAATCCCTCGTGAGGCACGGGGGCTGTGGCGTGAGCGGTGTCAGCGCGCGCTTTCGGGAAAATCCTTCTCTCTGGAAGAACAGTACCGGGTGGACGGCAGAAGCTGGTACTTTGAAATCTTTCTCACGCCCGTGGATGTTCCGGATCAGGGAACCCGTGGAGTCTCAATCGTTGCTCACGATATCACCGAGCGCTATTATGGGGAGTTGCGGACAACCCGGCTGGCAGGGCGACTCCAGACGTTGCTTGAATCGGCGGTACGGCTGAACAGCTCCATCAGGCAACCGCAACAGATCTATCAGGATACGATGGCACTCCTGGCCGAAAGCGTATATTTCGACACCGGTTCGGTCCAGCTCCTGGAAGATCACCATCTGCGGGTTGTTCAGGTCTGGGGATTTTCCCGACCCGAGAAGGTGGTGGGCTTGCAGTTTCCCCTGGATCGGCGTTTTCCGAATGTCTTCGTTCTGGAAGAACAGACTCCCGTAGCGGTTGAGGATATCCAGTCTCAATACCCCTTTTTTCTCACCGAGGAGGGGCGATACGAGTCAGCCCATATCCGGTCCTGGCTGGGGGTTCCCCTGATTCAGGAAGGCCGGGTTGTGGGAATCTTTACCATGGACCGTTCCAGGGTGGCGCCCTTTTCCCAGGGAGATATCCAGGTTGCTACTGCTCTGGCCCATAACGCCGCTGTGGCGATCGTAAACTCCCAGCTCTATCAGCAGCTTCTGGCGGCCAACGAGACCCAGCAGGTCCTCCTGCGGGAGTTACATCACCGGGTGAAGAACAACATGCAGCTTGTCTCAAGCCTGATGAGCCTCCATGCCGAGGATCTTCATGAGGATGCGCAAGAGGTTCTGTCAAGTCTCCGCACGCGAATACTCGCTCTCTCGGCGGTGCATGAGTCGCTGTATAACTCGGAGCTTCTGGATAGGGTGAACCTGGTGAGTTACGCTGATCAGGTGATGCAGGAGGTCGAAACGGGCTATTACCGGGAAGAACGGAAGCTCTCTTTCCACCTTGAGGGGCCTCCGGCGCTGGAGTGCCTTCTGGATCGGGCGGTCCCCTTCGGGCTGATCGTGAGTGAACTGGTTTTGAATGCGGTGAAGCACGCGTTTCCTTCCGGGCAAGGGGGGGTGATCAAAGTCTCTCTTGCGGCTGCTACAGCCACCTCAGTGCGTGTAACGATTTCTGACAACGGGGTAGGTTTTACTTCCCGGTCAGCTCCTGGAGATGGTTCTGCAGGAGGTTTCGGGGACGATCCAGGGCGAAGACGACGGAACTCTTTTGGAATGACCCTGGTTGAGAGCCTGTGTAGCCAGTTGAAGGGATCGCTTCAAAGGGAGCCTGTGCAAGGAGGCGGGACCTCCTGGGTTCTGGAGTTTGCCACAGGGCTGGTCTGCTCCGGTGAGGATAGTTCCGGTGAGGATAGTGAATCCCGGAGTGATACCTGATCATCTGATACTGGAAGAAGGAATCCGGCCATTCTTGGGCGAGCCCTCTCCGCAAAGCCCCCCTGCCGGGGGGCTTCCGAAGGGACAGGGAACTACTGGTTTCTTGCGCGTCCTCTCTCGGGCACAGGCCGGGTTTGGGGAGTGCCCCGGGAGTCAGGACTGTCGGTTCTGCGGTTCCGCAAAAGCCTGGGGGCGTCGTCAGCGCTTTCCCGATTCGCTCTGTTCCCAGGATCGGCCACCGCCAGGCGGTGCCCTTGGGGGACATCGTCGCGCTCCCAGGCAACTCTTCCTTCCCCTTCTCCTGATCCTGCCCAGCGGGGAATTCTGGCGGGGGTCCAGAATTCCCGGGTGGAACCCTCGGACTCGACCGAAACAGGGGCAATGTGGCCTCCCAAGACAAAGCCTTTCACGGTGGCGGTGGCACCGGTGGAGAAAAGGGGTTCTTCCTGGTGTCCGTAGGGCCCCATGTGCAATTCATACATCCTGGAGCTGCTGGATTCCCGGAGATGCCACTCCTGATCCTCCCACACCAGATTTCCCGAGAGTGTGTCCATAGTTCCCTGGGCGGCGACAACTCGTCCCGGGGGATCAATGAGGTCTCCCGAGGGTGTGTGCTCCCGCACCGGGCTATGAGCCCATGCTGCGATGGTTCCTGCTCCGATAAGAAACAGAAGGGTGATTGTAAAACCTTTCATCATAAACCTCCTATGGTTTGTTCTTCACTTTAGAGTATCTCCCGGGGCTGTAGTGGTGCTGTGGGGCTCTCGTGAAGTGTCTGTGAAGATTGCCCGGATGTACCCCAGGGTGATCTCCTCCAGTCCCGGTTCATCCTCCAGGTCTATCAGCATGAGCGAGGTATCCAGCTCAAGGGGCAGACGCAACAACTCGAGTAATTCTGCAGAATCTTTTCCCGCCTGCTCTGAAAGCTCCTGAAGCGTCATCGTAGGGGAGATATCTCGGGCGGAGAGGGGGGCACCTGCAAGAGGGGTTGCGGCGGAATCCCTGAGTGTCCCGATGATTCCGGTTGCAAGAAGAGGCGTAAAAAAAAGAAGTACCGCCACTGCTGTGAGCGACCAGCCCGATATCTCTTTGCCAGGCCTTCCCTGATAAGGACCAGAAAGAGGCTTTCGCATCTTCGAAAATAATGCCGTTCTGGGGGGCGTGGCCATCGATAGTGTGTTCTGTACGGGGCAGGCCGGAATACATTGCTCACAGCGATTGCATCGCCCATCTCGAACAGCCTCCACCAAAGAGGGAGTTAGTCCCATAGGGCAGGAGTGGTCACATTTTTTGCAGTGCAGGCAGGACTCGTTAACTCTCCTGATTTTCACGGGGCTTGCTTTCCCGATGAAGCCGAGAAGTGCTCCGTAGGGACACAGCCAGCGACACCAGGGCCGCTCTGTGCGAATCGAAACTGCAAGAAGAGTGAAAAGAATCATTACTGCCGAGAGAGGTACTGCCTGTGTCCAGAGGTGAATAAAGGCAGGGGAGGGGTTTATCATGTCCAGATCGAAAGAGAAAAATCCTCCCGCAACTCCAGGGATAGGGGCGCTGACAAGAATGACCAGAAGAAGGACTGCGAAGCGGATTCGGCTCAGGGTGGTATCCTGAGCCGGGGAAGGGGCAAGAGGTTTTCCAAAAATGCGCTTTCCCAGCCGTCCTGCCCACTCCTGAAGGGTTCCCAAAGGGCACAGACGTCCGCAGAAGACGGGTCCTGCCAGAAGGGCCGTGAGAATAACTCCTGCCGGAACTGCCAGTCGCGACCAATCCAGGGAGGCCAGAGCCTGTACTGCCCCCAGGGGGCACAGGCCGGGAAGCTCAGGGATCAGCGGTGTATGAAATCCTCTGTTTCGGAGAGTTGCTCCGGCCACAACCAGAACGAGGAGGGCTGTCTGGGGAAGAACCCGATACATGGAGCGGCCTGGTTTATTCATGGTTTCACCTCCAGATATATCGTTCCGTGGTACCCCCCCCGGTCGCAGGAGCGAATCACCTCCAGGGTCCAGTATCCATCCTGAGAAGCCAGAAAGGTGAAATCCCCGCGATGGCTGCGGGAAGCGGGCTGTTCCCACTGAGGAGGTGCCACAAGAACCAGTGGCTGGCTTTCCCTGGCTACCCTCCAGCGAGCTCCTTCCAGGAGGTACAGGGTTTGTTCCGGAGTGACAGAACAGTTGCGGTGGTTTTCCCGGTATTCCATGCGCAGGGTGTACGTCTCGTTCGCCCGAAGGAGGGCTGTCTCGCCCTCTCTCAGGACGCGTTCTGTCCCGGCCTGGTCCATGATGGTGTAGAGATAGTCACAACCAAAGGCGGAGTTGAGAGATGCAAAAAAAACTGCACCTGCAAGTATCCAGCGTTTATGTTTCATCTTTCCATACTTATCGTTCCTGGTGAATTCCGGAGGGAGGATATGTGAGTGTTTTGTGAAGATGTGGTTCCCCGACGGTTTGCTGCCAGAGGATTTACTGCGGGATGATAATAACCAGACTGGTCCCCTGGTCCGATGAGCTTGTTGCCGTGATCGATCCCTGGTGAATCCGGGCGATCCGGAGGGCTATGGTGAGGCCCAGTCCCGACCCCGGGGTGTTCCTTGCGTATTCTCCCCGATAGAGACGGTCGAAAAGATGGGGCAGCTCATCGGGAGGGATCGGAGCGCCGCTGTTTGTCACGGTGATTCGCGCCTCCCCGGGCATGCGCTCCAGAATGCACCGGATCGTTCCTTCCGGGGGGGTGTAGCGGATCGCGTTATCCAGGAGGTTTGCTGTAGCCCGGTAGAGAAGGTTTTGATCTCCCGTGATCGACGGGGCGGTCAGGGATGTCGATGTTTCGGGGGAAGGTTCTTCCGGACTCGGTGCAATTTCCCAGAAGAGAGAGATGTTCTTTTCTCTTCCTGCGTCGTCAAAGCGGTTCCGCAGGCTCTCCTGGAGGGCTTCCAGAGAGAAGGTTTTGATATCCGGGATGATTTCTGAAGCTTCCAGCCGCATCAGCTCGTCCAGATTCTGAATAAGTCCTTCGACTCGTCCCAGTTCTGTCAGTATTCGGTGAATCCTCTGTTCCTCCGGAGCGTAGATTCCATCGGCAATGGCTTCCAGTTGGGCTGTCACCATGGCAACGGGGGAGCGTAGATCGTGGACAACATCCCGAACCCACTGCGCACGCAGGTGTTGCTCCTCCTGGAGGCGCCGGACAAGAATGTTGGCCGAACGGGCGATGGTGCTGATTTCCTGTGCGCCCACTTCCGGAATGGGAGACAGATTCTCCCCCGTAGCGATTCGATCAATCCCGGAAGCAACCTCTGCAGCAGGATGGGCCAGGTATCGTGCCAGGAGACCGGCTGCGATCATGGCAAGTGCTCCGGCTGCGAGAATCGCCCCCAGGGCGGCCCGAAAAAGCGCCTCCTGGAGGGCCAGGTTTGCTGCATCCCGGTGGAACTGTGCTGCGCCAACGGTGTAGTACCCGAGATGGCGTTTCTGGTCATCCCTGACAGCGGCCAGGGTCATTCCTTCTGCTTCGCGACGTCGACCGGCTCCCCGGTTGGAGTAGATCATCTCTCGGTCGGTGTCAAAGATGAAAACTGGCACATCCAGAGGAAGGCGGGAGAGTGCCTCCGGCAGGAAGCCCTCCGGGGTACTCGCTTTTTTTCGATGTTCCGTGAGAATGTCCCGAACAATCGGTTCCACCGAACTCTCCCGTTCCCTGCCCCAGGCGGTGATGGATCGGTTGTATCCCGAAAAAAGACCTGCTGCCAGGATGGTTGTCAGAAGCAGCACCATAAGGGAAAAGGCCCCCAGGGTTCTCCGAAAGAGACTTGTCACCGCTATAGCTCCTTCTGATAAGGTTGATGAGGTTGGGAGGGAACCGGGGGCGGCTTCGTTCCGGCAAAGCGATAGCCAAAGCTGCGGACGGTCTGGATCCAGGCAGGATTTCCAAGTTTTGAGCGAATATTCTTGATATGGGTGTCCACGGTTCGGGTAGAGGCATCGTGGATGTAATCCAGGGCCGAGGAGAGTATCCGTTCGCGAGAAAAGACGATCCCCTCGTTTCCGGCAAGCAGGTGCAGTACGCGCCACTCCGCTGCGGTGAGGTCCAGAGGCTTTTCTCCCAGGGTGATCCGGTGAGCCTCTTCCTCCAGGCAAAGCATCCCTGCTTCCGGTGTATCCGGGAGAATCCATCGAGCGGTAATTGCGCCGGATGCCCTGGGGCCCCCGGAAAGCAGGGCTTCTTCCCGTGCGGGGCCGGTCGCCAAGGCAGCGCGGCTCAGGACCGCCCGAACGCGCAAGACAAGCTCTTTCATGGAGAAGGGCTTGGTGACATAGTCATCTCCGCCCAACTCGAATCCTGTGATCCGGTCAGATTCGGAGGTTCGGGCCGTGAGGAAAATAATGGGCGTGGAGAGATGTTTTCGTAACGACCTGGCAAGGTGAAAGCCATCACCGTCGGGGAGCATCACATCCAGGATAAAGAGCTCCGGTTCCAGGGTTCTGGCTGCCTCGATCACCCCGTCAATCGTGCCAAAAGGATAGACCTGGTGTTCGGAAAGCTCCAGATACGAGACGATCGCTTCTCGCAGGCCCTCGTTATCTTCAATCACAAATACTCGCGCCATGGCTATGCCGTCCTCCTGTTTCTATCTTTCCTTCCCTGAAGGGAGGTGGTATCTTACCCGGGCTATGGATGTTTCATCGGAACGAATCCTGAAAATACTGAAAATTCTGGAAGGGGAGTACCAGCAAACCCCCAGTATGCTTGATTATCGGTCTCCCTTCGAGCTTCTCATTGCGGTGATCCTCTCGGCGCAGACCACGGACGAGCAGGTAAACGCTGTTCTTCCCGGTCTTTTTTCCCGCTTCCCCGGCCCCCGGGAGCTGGCCCAGGCATCGCAGGAGGAGGTGGAGCAGCTGATTCACTCGGTGGGGTTTTTTCGGCGAAAAAGTCAGAGCATTATAGGGGCATCCCGTCACCTTTTAGACTATCATGAAGGTATGGTTCCGGGCTCAATGGAGTCCCTGGTGAAGATCCCCGGTGTGGGGCGGAAGTCCGCCGGGGTTGTCTTGTTGCATATCTACGATGAACCGGCGATCATTGTAGATACCCATTTCGGACGGGTTGTGCGCCGCTTGGGGTTCAGCCAGAAGAATGATCCGGTAAAGCTGGAGCATGACCTGGCAGATCTGTTGCCGCGCAAACACTGGAACGCCGCAAGTATGCGGCTGAATTACCACGGGCGGCGTTATTGCTTTTCCCGCAAACCTGCCTGTGGCGCCTGTCCCCTGAAGGCGCTTTGTCCCTCCCGGGAGGAGACGGAAAACCTTCATGGTTGATGATGAGCTCCGGGAGCTGGCTCGCCAGGAGGGACTTAAGTGTCTTGCTGTGATGGATGCCCGGTCAGCGCCGGAAAAGGAAGAGGAGGTCTTCAGACAATGGCTGTCCCAGGGAAGGCACGGGACGATGAAATGGATGGAGCGCCACGCCGAAATGAGATATCGACCTCAGGGACTGCTCCCGGGGTGTCGATCGATGATTTTTGTGGGGTTCAACTACTATCAGCCGCTACCTCGGGCACCGGACAAACCGGCTGGACGGGTTGCTCGTTACGCCTGGGGAAGAGATTATCACAAAGAGCTGGGCAAACGGCTCCGGAGAGTTGTGCGGGCTCTGCAGGGGCGGTATCCCCACCATCATTTTCGCAGCTGGACCGATGCAACGCCTCTGGCAGAACGGTACTACGCGGAGTTGGCAGGGTTGGGGTTTTCCGGCAGAAACAATCTGATTATCCATCGGCGCTTTGGAAGCTGGTTTTTTCTGGGGGAAATCCTCTCGACGTTGAAATTCCGGGAGCATCGGCCCTCTCGGGATTGTTCCTCTTCTGCTACTGCTACTCGCACCAGGACTTGCCCCGATCGGTGCTCCCGGTGCATCGATTCGTGTCCTACCCGGGCCTTAATGGAACCGCACCGGATCGACGCCAGCCGTTGCATATCCTACCTCACCATCGAATACCAGGGAGTTATCGGTCCCGATCTCGCCCGTTCCCTGGGAGATTGGGTTTTCGGGTGCGACCTTTGTCAGGAACGGTGTCCCTTCAATCAAGGGGTCCCTTCCACCGGGATAGAGGGGTTTTTGCAGCATCGCGGGGGGAGCTTCCTCTTGCTGAGAGATCTTTTGTCCCTGCGGGAGGAGGATATGCTCGCCCGCTTCGCCGGAAGTCCTCTTATGCGGGCAGGGCGAACCAGGCTGGTTCGCAACGCATGCATCGCAGCGGCCAACTCCGGGGCGCTGGATCTTCTTCCCCAGTTGCGGGTATTGCGGGAAGACGCCGACGAGATTATTGCGGCTCAGGCAGAACAGGCAATTACCGCGCTGGAGGGATATTAACATGAAGGAGCTCCCCGAGAGTGTCCAGAACAGATTGCAGGAGTTGGCCGATACCTTTCTGGCCAGGCTTCCCGGAGATCTCCGGGCCCTTCAGGCCCAGATAGATCAATCCCAGGCGGGAAACCAGGAAGCCCTGCGGGGGCTCCGGCTGGGAGTGCATCGTCTTGCCGGGAGCGCCGCCACCTTTTGTTTCGAGCAGCTGGGGCAGGAAGCCCGGAGGGTTGAGGAACGGGTAGAGCAGGATCTCCTGCGTGAAGATCAAGGCCCCTCGCAACAGACCGTCGAGGCTTTCGATGCCTTCCTGGCGATGGCCCGGGAGATGCTGAGCGAGGAGCCCTGTGCTGCAGGGGAGGATCGGGCCGATCAGACTCCCCAGGAGGCAGCCTCTCCGGTCGAGGTGGAGACAAACCGGGTGGTAGTTCTTCTGGGGAGTGTCCCGGGAATACCCGAGGATTTTGCGGAGCAGATGGCAGTTTTCCGCTTTGCCCTCCTCCTGGTGCCCGAGATTGATCTGCTTCCCGAAGTATGTGGACTGCGTCTGGGCGACTGCCCCGACACCTGCCGCACCATGGCTGTGGTGGCAAGTCTCGAGTATTTCTCCGAGGATGTTCGTCGGCTTCAGGTGATCTCCCGGCTTCAGAAGCGCTACGATCAGAGGTTGGTCTTTGCCCTGGTCGGTAAAAACGATGATTTTTCGAGCCGGCTTCGATCTGTGCGGTACGGTGCCAGCATGTTTTTGCCGGTTCCTCTCGAGATGGCCTCCTTCGTGGAACGCCTGGACAGTGCCATGAGGAGTGATCGCGAGGACCCCTACCACATTCTCATCATCGACGACGACCCTGAGCAGGTTTCTGACACGGCCCTGATTCTGCAAGAGGCTGGCATGGTTACTTCGGTTGTGACAGACCCCAGCAATATTTTCCGCGTCCTTGTGGAGTACCGGCCCGAACTGATCGTCATGGATATGTACATGCCAGAGTGCACCGGGGCAGAGCTCACCAGGATCATTCGTCAGAACGAGAGTTTTGTAGGGGTTCCCATCCTCTATCTTTCGGTTGAGCAGGACACGGGAAAACAAATTGAAGCTCTGTGCAGCGGCGGCGATGGATTTTTCGTGAAGCCTGTTATTCCCGAGCATTTTGTCACATCGATCCGTGTCAGGGCTTCCCGGACCAGGGCGATGCGGTTCTATATGGAACGGGATTCTCTCACAGGTCTTCTAAACCACACAAACTTGAAAGAACATCTACACCAGGAGGTCCAGCGGGCGCGTCGTATCGGGCTCTCTCTCACATTTGTCATGATCGACCTGGATCATTTCAAAGAGGTGAACGATCGCTATGGCCATCTGGCGGGAGATCGGGTGTTAAAGAGTCTTTCCCGGCTCTTGCGGGAGCGGCTGCGGCGTAGCGACACCATAGGTCGCTATGGAGGAGAGGAGTTCGGGGTGATTCTCTTTGATACCGATGCCTCCTGGGCCGAGACAATTATGGAGGAAATCCGACAGGATTTTTCCATTCTGCGTCAAAGCGATGGATCCAGGGAGTTTATGGTCACCCTGAGTTGCGGGATAGCTGATTTCCCCCGTTTCTCCTCGGCAGCCGCACTGAATGAAGCAGCCGACAGAGCGTTGTATCTGGCCAAGGAAAAGGGCCGAAACCGCACTATGATCGCCCGGACATAATACAGATGCTCCGTCCAGACCGGTGCCTCCAGGGATGTCTCATGGCCGATCTGGATATGGAGGGACAGGGGCCGTTCCGCCCCTCGGGGGTGGCGGCTCTGGTTTCACCGTGGTTCGGCGGCAAAAGATCTCCTTCCAGAGAGCCCCTCTCCACCAGTGTCGCTGATCAGGTCCGGGCAGGATTTCGATCGCACTGAGCCAGAAGGCTCGTGTGCGGGGAAGTAATTGCTCCTGGTGGTGGTGCAGAATAAGGCTCTGTGCCAGGGGTGAGGTCTCCTCCAGGGGCTCCCAGGAGCAAAGAAGGCTACTGGCGGGGCAGCGAAAGGACCGTTCCAGAAGCGACTCGTCTTTCCTGGCCCTCTTCGGGAATTCCCGGGACAGGGCAGACCGGAGCTCTGCGAATCCTGCAATTTCCAGAGGAACTCCCGGGGGAAGCGTTGCGTCTGGTTCCGGAAGCTTCCGGGGGTTTTCCGGGGAGGGCGTGTCCGGGACGATCTCCAGGGTGTGTTTTTTTCGAAACCCCTCCAGAGTGTGGGTCAGAGTCTTCTTGCGGGCTGTGTCGTCCGGGTCTCCCGCGATCAGGTCTCCCAGGGGGACAAGGGGAATGAGCGGAGGAAAGAGTCGTGTAGAATCCAGGCCGCAACGGCGAAAAAGCGCATCCTGGAGGTCCATCCAGGATCGTTCGATGTTGGCCGGAAGTCGTAATACTGACACAATAATAGGCATTTTCCGCAGTCTATGCTACAGTAGATCTATCATGGATGCAATTCTCCGTACTACCAACGAACAAATCCTGGGGGTGCTTCAGGGGTGGGATTCCCTGGAGGCGCTCTCGGTGCTCCGTTTTGGAACTGACCGTTACGACCCCAGTTTTTTTATCAGCTACGATGTGTACCACCGGGGGCCAATTCCGGAACCGGGGGAGCGGGAGCAGCTTTTTACCTTTGCTGTCAGTTTTGAATCCACCCGGGACGGCGAGAAGGACCGGATTATGGTGGAGGATATTCCCGTCAGGCTTGAGTACAAGCCTGTGGACCAGGTAGACCGCCTCGTCCTGGCTGCTTCCGATGGCGGTGCAGCTGAAGCTTCAGTCACCTCGACCTACGGGTTTTTCCGTCTCCTCCAGGCTACAGCGATCCTGGAACGGGGAGACTGGCTTCGTTCCACCCGAAAGACCCTGCAGTATCTTCCCGATGCCTTCTGGGCCGCCCGGATAGCTGCCTATCAGGCCCGGATGGACCATGTCCTGGCCGATCTCACCAGTGCAGCCTACGCGGGGGAGGCGCTCTTTTACCAGCTTTCCCTGGCGGCCTTCCTGGAGGCTCTCTCGTCGCTCCTCTTCGCTGTAAACCGGGAGTTTGAACCGCCGGGGCGTACGCTTCAGGAATCGCTCCTGGCGCTGCCGGTTCTTCCCGAAGAGTTCGAGACCCGCCTGGCGTATCTGTTGCGTTCCGATGTGGCTATAAGCGATACCCGCAGAAGGGAGATCGCCCGGCTGATCACCCTGAGTGCTCTTCGTCTCTCCTGAAAGGCCCCGGATGCCCGCGCCTGACCGGTGGCGGGCTGAATCTGAAATCTCGGATCCTTCGAAGCAAAAGAAAGGTGCTTTTCTCATGACAATTTTCTCCCGGACTCCTTTTTCCCGGACTCCCCGTGATGTCCGGTTTCTTAATATTCTTCTGCATATTCTGGTTTTTCCTTCCGTGCTGGCTCTTCTTTTCCTTCTTCTCACGGGGTGCAACCATTCCCTGGAATCCCTGGATGTGACCGTTCAAGGTGATCAGGGAGAACTGCCTCTAAAGTTGCGAGACCTGGGCCGGCGGCCAACCGGGGAAGAAGCTCTTGTGGGTCCCCTGGAGGAGGGCGATCGTCCCTTCCGGTACCGCATTGAGGCAGCCGGGGATGAGCCTCTTTTCGTGGCGGATCCCGATCCTCGCCTCACGGTGACGGTCTCAGGAGATATCACGGGGGGGGAGATCCTTCTCTTTGCAGGAGACGAAGGGCTTCGGTATTCCTTTTCAGGAGTGCTGACAGACAAGAGATCCCTTGGGGATGATGGGAGCCCGCGGCGGTATCGTCTCTCCTTTCCTTTGGCCTCGCTCCGAAGCGGTCCCTGGGAGGTGGAGTTTCGTGCTCCCCGAGGGTCCCGGGGATACCGGGTAGAGGAGTTGCTTTTCGGGTCGAAGGCGCCAAAAATTACCCTTGGCGAGGTCCTCGAGGCCGATATGCTGCTTCCCCTGGTCGCAGACGACGAAGCTCTGGTTCTCCCCGTCACAACCCGGCTTGTGCGGGATCACACCCATTCGCTGGAGATTCGCTACCGGGCCGAGGAGAAGCTCTTTCTGGATCGACGGGATCGTCCCCGTCTGAACCTTCTCCTGGAAGGATCAGATGGCGAATCCCGAACAGTCCAGGTCCAGCTTCGGCCCGGAGAGAGACAGATCGTTCTCTGGCCCCAGCGATGGCTTCCCCGGGCTGAGTCCCTCACGATTCCTCTCCTGGATGGGGTGGTTTTGAAAGAGATTCGTCACCACAGTCTCCCCGAGAACCCTCGGGAACCGATCCTGATCGACCTGGAGGAACTCCAGCGGTGGCCCCGGGAACTCTGGCGGCGGGATGACTTCGAGCTCTTTTCCTGGTCTGCGTACCCGAGAATACTCTGGATGGACCACCGGAGCTATCAAACCCAGGCACGCATGTTCCGCCGTCTGGCCTTCTTTGTGGAAAAGAGGGGATACCAGGGGCGTCTTCTCTCGAATCAGGAGCTGGAAGATCTGCACGGATGGAACGCCCATAATTATCGGCCCGAAGGTCTGGCCGACTTTTTTAACGCTGCCGAGGCTTCCGGTTTTGAACTGAACTCGGAAGAGCTGGTTCTCAGGGATATCGCCCATGAGCAGGGTCTGCTGATACGACAGTCCTCCGGAGACGCTCCTGCGGGTGAGCGGTGGCTGCCGGGAACGGGCGGGGTCCTGAGCATCAGCCAGGAGAGCGTTTCTCCCCTTCGGAGGCTCCTGACGGTTCATGAGGCGATGCATGGTGTGTTTTACGAGGAACCGGAGTTCCGCCGTGCCGCCTATGATTATTGGGATCATCGGTTATCCCGGCGTGAACGGGACTTCTGGCAGACCTTCTTCTCCTGGATGTCCTACGATCCCGATGACCGGTATCTCATGGTGAACGAGTTCCAGGCGTACCTGCTCCAGCAGGGCGAGAGGTCGGCTAACTGGTATTTCGGAACACGCATCGCCGAGCGGATTCGCCGGGCCCTGCCAAACCGGGCGGCAGCGATCGATGCCATTATCCGGGACTATCCCCGAACCTTTATCGACGCTGCCGCAGCGATCAACGAGGCGCTCTTCTCGGCCTCGGGAATGGTGGGGGGTGACCCTTTCTGTCTTCTCCCTGGGGAAGAGTGATCGCCTGGCGAAGAGTGATCGCCCGGCGAAG
This sequence comes from Alkalispirochaeta americana, assembly GCF_900156105.1. NCBI lineage: Bacteria > Pseudomonadati > Spirochaetota > Spirochaetia > Spirochaetales > Spirochaetaceae > Alkalispirochaeta > Alkalispirochaeta americana. The sequence goes on along the minus strand of NZ_FTMS01000005.1, from coordinate 23,401 downwards.
GGAGTCTGTCCGTGGAATCATGGCCGGAAGAACAGTGCGTTCCGGCGGAAAATGCTCCTTCGGAAGGAACAAGCCGCCGGTTTCGCCGAAGGCGCAGCGCCCCCAGGGCAGTAAGCCCCTCCAGCGCTTGGGTCACCTCATCATCTGACCAGTGCCGGAGGGATCCAAAGTGGGAGATCCAGGGTGTCCCCCGGCAGTGGTCCTGCCAGGAAGCCCTTCCGCGGAGGATTCGAACCCACTCGTGGACCATGAATTGTCCCGGCCGGGAGGAAACAGCGGAACGAACCACCCGGGCGGCAGCTGTCTCGGTTGTCGAGGAGGGGGCGATTAAGGGAGGACGGGCCTGGCGCTCCTCACACCGATCGCAGCCAGAGCAAGCACCTTGCGAGACCGATCCCATCGCTTCCAGAAGAGGGTCTCTCCGGCAGGTCGTGCCAAAGGCAACGCCTTGCAGGATGCCCGCCTTTTCCCTGGCCTGGTCTCTCCGGTATTGCTCTTCTGCCTGGGGGTCAACCAGAAGAATCGACTGAGCCTGCTCGCGGTCCCTTCCGGCGCGGCCGCTTTCCTGAAGAAAGGCCTCCACCGAATCGGGCAGGTAGGTGTGGACCACGGAGCGAATATTTCCCTTGTCCACGCCCATGCCGTACGCGCAGGTGGCGCAGAGTACCGCCCGGGAGGACTCGAAAAAAGCTTTTTCCCTGGCTTCTTTTTCCTCTTTTTCCAGACCTGCATGATACCAGATCACCTGATCGCCCTCCAGGACGGAGGAAACCAGCGCTGCGTACAGCCGGGTTTCCCTGCGCGTCCGGCAGAAGATAATCGCCGGAAGCGCCAGATTCTTTCCGGGGCGCCAGAGCGACTCCACGGGCCCGGGAGAAGCTGAGGAAAAAATACTTCTCACGGCACGGGAGAGGGAGATGCAGGGCTGCACACGGTAGGAAATATTTTCCCGGTCGGGATTACCCTGGATGAGGCGGGCCGCTCCCTCGGGAAACACGCTCTCCCTGATCCTGGCCAGAACTTTTTCTCCCGCCGTGGCGGTAAAGGCGGTCACCAGGGGAACCTGTAACCGTTCCAGGGTCTCGCCCAGGGTGAGGTAAACGGGCCTGAAGGTGTCACCCCATTCGCTCACACAATGGGCCTCGTCGATCACGGCGTGGATAACCCGGGCCCGTCGAAGTTCCCTCTGGATCGTCTGGTTCTGGAGGGTTTCGGGGTTGGTGATCACAAAGTCGATGTCTCCCCGGGCTATGGTTGTGAGAGCTTCCTTCCGTTCCTTTCCTGACTGCCCTCCTCGCAACTGAACAACCGAGAACCCTCCCGAGGCCATACGCCGAGCCTGGTCGTTCATGAGGCTCAAGAGAGGATATATCACCAGAGTAATCCCCCGGAGGGCCGCCGCCGGGAGTTGAAAGCAGAGGCTCTTGCCTGCTCCCGTGGGAAGGATAACAATCTGTTTTCCCAGGGCCCGCGATTCCTCGTCTGTTCTCTCTGCTGCCTCAAGGATATTGCTGATCACCAACCGCTGGTAGGGAAAAAGAAAAGCCAGGCCGAAACGCTCCCGGGCTATGGCGAGAATTGGGTCTTCCATATCTTTCAGGATGGATGGAAGAGGTCTGGTGCTTGTATTTGTGGACAGAAGGGGTTCATTCGTGGCATGCGAATCCAGCCGGGGTTATAGTATAGCTATGACTACAAGCTTTACGAGCTATGAGAACATGCCCGTTATCGAGGATTTCTCTGAGATCTTCAGGAGTTCCCGTTTCTTTGATCTTCCCGAAGACTGGTACGTGGTCATGACCGATGTCCGCAATTCGACGCAGGCTATCGAGTCGGGGTTGTATAAAGAGGTAAATACGGCCGGGAGTATCGCTGTCATGGCGATTAGCAACATCAGGGATGACATGAACTTCCCCTTCCTCTTTGGCGGGGATGGAATGACCTATCTGATCCCGCCGGATCTTCTGAACCCGGTAAAAGACGTTCTGGCTGATACCCGAGGGCTGGTCAAGGATGTGTTTTCGCTCGATTTGCGGATTGGCTTGGTTCCTGTGGGGGATGTCTATCACCGGGGGTGCGAACTTAAGGTGGCCAAGGTATGTATCAGCAATTCCTACCACCAGGCGCTAATCACCGGAAACGGTGTCGATATGGCCGAGGGGCTGCTGAAAGACTCCTCTCCTGATAACCCCTGGCTTGTTCCCGATGATTGGCCGCGAACGGGGCAGGCTGACTATGCCGGTTTCACCTGCCGGTGGAGCGATGTTCCCAGTTCCAGAGGAGAGACGATCTCCCTGATTGTGAAGGCTCGAGCAGCTGAATCCACCCGGGAGGTTGCCATTTTGCAGGACGTATTCCGGGGGGTGCAGAAAATTCTGGGGGATGAAACGAGGTACCACCCTTTGAGCAGGGAGAGTCTGAAGATATCCCGGAAGGAGATGTACCGCGAACAACGGGTTATGTCGCGCCAACGGGGGGGGCTGCGGTATCACCTCCAGGGGATGATCCTGGCAATGATGATCCCGATGATGAAACTGATTATGAGTTGGCAGATCCCCCTGCGGGTTCAAGGGATGGAAATCAGAAGGCTCAGGGAAAACTTCATGGTTAACGCTGATTTTCAGAAGTTTGACGGGTCGCTCAAGATGGTTGTCTCGGCGACTCCCCAAGAAGCGGTTCTTCTGGAAGATTTTTTTCGGCAACGTCGGGAAGAGGGGCTAGTGTTCTATGGTATGCATCGCTCTGACCGCGCCTTGATGACCTGTTTGATGCACATGAAGTCGGGATCGGAAGTTCATTTTATCGATGCTGCCGATGGAGGATATGCCATGGCGGCCAAATCCTTAAAGGCCCAGATCTCGCAGGAAAGGAGAGGGTAGTCTGCATGATGTGGTGCCGGCAGGTCCCTTTGTCACGGCCCCTCGCGTGTGTTGCGGGCGAGAAAAACCTTCTGGGGAATCGGATCTTCACGTAGACAGGGCGGGGCGATTTTATCATACTTTACCGGTGGTTTGCGTGCCACGGCAACGGGTGCCTCGACCACGCGTGCCACGGCCACGGGTGCCTGGTGCCAGCCATCATCGCAGCGGGTGAGCAACCAGACCGGGAGGGTTCTTGCATATGGACAACGCAGAAAAAACCGGACATCTTGATCAGTCCAAAGCCCCGGGGAGAATCGCGGAGAACATGAGTAGATGATTGATCCTCGCAGAAACCGCTTCATCAAGGATACCCTGCGAGGGGGGGGCGATTATCTGGGCTCCCTGGCGATGCTGCTCCTGGTCTGGACTGTCTGGAACGAATCGCTCTCGCTGTATACCCTCCTGGAGGGAACAATCCTGGGAATCATGGCTCTCTGTGTCACCAACCGCTTTCTCTTGAAGGAGCGGTATCAGGGGGTATATCGTCTTGGACCGGGGAAAGCTTTTCGCTATGTTGTGGTTCTTCTGGGAGAGATTGTGCGATCCGGCATTCACGCCATATACGTAACGCTGACAAATCGTATTAACGTGGGGATTGTAGACGTGCCAACCGATCTCCGGGATACTCTGGCAGGTGTTCTGGTGGCGAATGCCATCACCCTGACCCCTGGAACTGTTACTGTGGATTACGACACAAAGCGGTTCAAAGTCGTCTGGATCGATTGTCCCACCACAGACCCCGAAGAAGCGGGAGAAATGATAAAAGGACGGTTTGAGCGGGTCTTTCTGGGAAGATCCTCCGGGGGGAATGCGGTGATGGAGCCCAAGAGAGAGGACGAGAGCTGATGTTTCGGATGACAGCCCTGATTCTGATTGGAATATCGACCTTCGGAAGTCTCCTGCGAGTTATCCTGGGGCCCACCGTGTGGGACCGCCTGTTGGGCATTGGTCTGGGAGCCAGCAAGGTAACCCTGGCGGTGGTTCTTCTGGCTGTTTCTATCCCTGAGTCGTATTTGCTGGACCTGGCCCTGCTCTTTGCGGTTCTGGGGTTTCTGGTTACAGTGCTTCTGGCGCGGTTTATTGAGCGCCAGGGTGTTGTCTAAGGAGAGCTTCGGTGAGCGTGCTGGATCTGGTTCCTCTCCTGGGCAAGACAATCATGGTTCTCGGGCTTCTGATCACCCTCTTCGGGGTTTACGCCGTGCTTCGGCTGGATGGATTTTACGCGCGTGTTGTGGTGACCTCCAAGGTGGAGGCCCTTGGATTCATGACGGTTATCGCCGGGGCAATTCTTCTGTCCGGTTTTTCTCCGGTCTCGCTGAAGCTCCTGCTGATCCTGCTTTTCGAGCTTCTTACCGTTTCTGCCGGTGCCCACGCAATCGTCCGTTCCGCCTGGATCAGCGGGTACCGTGCCCGCACCGTTACGACAAGGGAAGCGCCCCGTGATTGAGACAGGAACGATTCTTCTCATGGGGGTCTTTGCGGCTTTGGCCATCCACAGTACGCTCCTGCGGCGGGCCGTCATCTATCTGGCGGTCTTCTCGCTTCTGGGAGCGTTCCTCTACGTGCTCTACGCTGCGCCGGAGCTGGCCATTGCCGAGGCGGTGATCGGGAGTGGTCTGGTGACGCTCCTCTATCTGGCTGCCCTGAAACGAAACAAGGTCTATACCATCGCGGTCCTGGCCGAGGGGCACCGGTATCGCATGACCGATGCCTATGTAAACTATCTGGAACGAAGCCGTGCTCTCCGGGAGATACGGCACTTTTTCGAACTTCGCGAGATGGAGCCCCAGGTGGTTTTCTCGGAGGCGACCCTGGACGAGGCTCTTCGGGGTTCCTCCTTCGATCTGGTTATCGTGGAGGAGCAGGACGAGATCGTTCTCTATGGCTCTCGCGATACTTTCGCCCTGGAAGAACTGGAGTTGATGTTCCGGATTCACGGTACCGAGGCGGGGGTCCGGGTGGTGCGCTACGATCCCGAGGAGGAACAGTGAGGTATCTCTTGTCAGCGCTCCTGGTTGTGACCGTCTTTTTCGGCGTTACTGCTGTGGGGAATCTCCATCAGGAACAGATGGAGCCTACGATCTTTCTGTACATCACCGAGTCCTTCGAAGGAGACACGGCAGCGCACAATGCGATCGCCGCGATTCTTCTCAACTACCGCATGTACGATACGATGTTCGAGGCCCTGATTCTGCTGACGGCGATCATCGGAATGAAACAATTTTTGCCCACGTCCCGGGAGCTGCGCGATGCCGATGAGTAACTCCGATCTGGCCGAGCAATCCCTGATTCTGCAGGTGGTGATCGGTTTTCTGTATCCTTTTATTCTTCTTCTGGGATTTTATGTAATTCTCAACGGCCATTATACGCCTGGGGGAGGGTTTCAGGGGGGGAGTGTTCTGGCAACGCTCTTGGTCGCCCGGTACGTGGTCTCTCCCCGAGATGATATAAACAGTGAGGATCTTCACCGGTACCAGCGAGTCTTTCTCGCCCTTATTCTGATCGCCCCCGTGGTGGTGCTTTTCCCGGGATTACTCCACAGCTATCCCCGGTTTCGCCCTCTCTATCTGACAGTGATGGATCTGCTCATAGGTATTCAGGTTGGTTTTGGTGTGGGGGTGGCGGTATTGCGTTTCGCTTTCTTTGAGGGTACGGGGAAAACATGGCGTTTATAGAAGCTCTAACCGTTTCTGATCTGGCGGTGGCGCTCTTCTTTCTGGGGCTCTACGGAGCCATGACCCAGCGTAATATCATCAAGACGATTATGTCCGTGGGGATTATGGATGTCGCGGCGATTACCTTTTTCATGATGGCAAACTACCAGGAAGGTGCGCGGCCTCCCGTTTCGGGAACTCCTCCCGGGCAGATGGCCGATCCTCTTCCCCAGGCGCTGATGATTACGGCTATCGTTATCGGTGTTTCGGTTGTCGCCATGTGTCTGGCCATGTATATGAGAGTGGCCTACCGGTATGGCACGGCGGACTGGAAGATTCTGATCAGGCGGTTGGAGAAGTAGTCATGGAACTCCTGGGTCTGATCGTGTCGAGGGTGTCTTTCGGAATGACTCTGCATGCAATTGTTCTTCTCCCGGTCCTTGTGGGGGCTGTGGCGTTTGCGCTTCCCCGCGTCTGGTATCAGAATGTGCTTCTCGCGGCCAATGGGGTTCTTACTCTGGCAGCGCTGGCTTTGTTCCGGCAGGTTCGCTGGGAGGGGGCAGTGGTCCAGAGTCTGGCTTCCTGGCCCGTTCCTGTGGCGATTACCCTGCGGGCGGATCAGTTGTCGGCTCCCTGGGTATTGCTGACGGCAGTCTTTTTTACCGGGGTCTTCCTCTTCAGCACCCGCGGGACCTATCGGGACAAGACCTTTCTCTTCCTCTTCATGGTTCTTGAGGCGGCTATTCTGGGGATTTTCCTCAGCGGGGATCTTTTTAACATTTACGTCCTCATGGAATTGGGGATGCTCGCTATCGCGATTCTCATCATGTACAAACAGGAAAAGCAGGCTGTCTACGATGCCATGCTCTATCTGATGATGAACTTTATCGCCATGGCTTTCATGCTTCTGGGAATCGGCTATCTCTATCGCCTGACAGGGGTTCTGGACCTGGAAGAGATCCATCGACGGCTGGTTCTTCTTGATGATCCCCGGGCGGGGCTTGTGCCGTATGCGCTTATCATGACTGCCGTGGCCCTCAAATCGGCGCTTCTTCCGCTTTTTGGATGGCTTCCCCGTGCCCATGGTGCTGCCAGCGCTCCGGCGATCGTCTCAGCGGTCCTTTCAGGGGTTCAGGTAAAGGTGGGGGTGTACCTGCTGGTGCGTCTGGGGCAGGTCTTCCTCCCCCTGGTGGATGCCCACTTCTTTTTCATGGTCCTGGGGTTTCTCACTTCCACGGCAGGTTTTCTTTTGGCGATCGCCCAGAAGGATATCAAGCTTATCCTGGCGTATCATACGGTGAGTCAGGTGGGGCTGATCGTGATGGGGCTCAATATGGGATCCCAGGTCGCCTTCTGGGGCGGGATGTATCACATGATCAACCATGCGCTCTTCAAGGGAGTGCTCTTTCTCACGGCAGGGATTATCATCGAAGAATACGGAACGCGTTCCTACGGGGAGATCCGGGGGGTTCTTCGGCGGATGCCCGCTGTGGGGATTGCCACCGTGGCGGGGGTCCTGGGGATCACGGGGGCTCCCTTTTTCAATGGAAGCATTTCCAAGTATTTTATTCATCAGGGTCTCCAGGGTAGTCCCGCCGAGTTGGGGCTGTATTTGATCAACTTTGGGACGATCCTCTCCTTTGTGAAGTACTCGACCATTCTGCTTGGCGATCCTCCAGCAACCACTCCTTCACCCCGGGATCCCTATGTAGCAACGGTATCGCTCCTCTTCGGCGGAGCGTGTCTGGCGGGGGGACTCTTCGGCAGCGCTGCGGTGGAGCTCTTCTTCGGGCCAGCCCTCGCCACTGGTGGTGCGCTGGCCCCGGAAAAGATTGCGATCTTCGCAGCTACCCTGGTACTGGCGCTGGTAACCTACCGCTATCTGGTGTGCCGGATTGGAAGTCTTCTTCAGGCGGTGAGGGTTTTCAAGTTCAGTTTCAATCAGGTCACGGTTTTCATGACCATCTTTTTCGGGGCTCTGCTGGGCTATGCCTATCTTGTTGCCTGAAAACCGGTAGCGTTCAGGGCCACAGATCAAGGAAGGCTGTGGTCATTTTTCGGACCCTCTCGGGAGATGCGTCGGGAAGAGCGCCGCGCCAGAGAGGCGGTTTGCCACCGCCCTTTGCCTGGAGTGGAGTCAGGACATTCTTGCGGAGTTCTTCCTGTGGAAAAGGGTGCGTTTCTCCCACCACGATCGCCCAGAGAGCTTCATTTCTGCGACGGTTTACCAGAATGATCCGGCGTTGCGGGTCATCGCAGGCCGCCTCGGCCAGAGCTTTCAGGAGGTCCTCGGGCTCATCCTCAAGAAGCAGTTCCCGAGGTCTCTCGGGGGAGCCTGTTTCTTTCAGAATGTGCTGAGCTAGAGCCTCGGTCCGGAGGCGAAGATCGCGATGCAGGTCTTGAAGCTCTTCCTGGGCGGCCTTGATGCGGTGGGGAACCTCCCCGGGGCGGCATGAGAAGAGATCGGCGCTTCGGGAGATCCCGCGATGGCTTTCCCGGTAGTCACGGAGTGCCCGGTTGCCGATCTTGAAGGCCAGGCGCAGGCGGTTGCGGATCGTCTCGCTACCCACGGTCTGTACCAGGTTCAGAAGTCCCGTCCGGGGAAGGTGTACGCCGCCGCAAGCAACACGATCAATACCCTCAATCTCCACCAGACGGATTATCCCGGTGCGGTTCGTGGGGCGCCTCAGGGGATAGGCGTGGAGCTCCTGGTGATCCACGGTAAAGGTCTTCACTGGTGCGTTCAAGCGAATCTGGTAATTCACCTCATCTTCCACGGCTTCCAGGGTTTCCCGGGAGAGGGTTTGGAGGTCGATCTCTATGGTGGTTGTCTCTGTTCCCTGATGGACGCTTACCGTATTTGCTCCGGCGATACGGAAAAGCGCTCCCGAGAGAAGGTGTTGTCCTGTATGCTGTTGCATATAGTCAAAGCGGAACTCCCAGTTCAGTTTCCCCGTCATGATAGTTTCCGTTAATACTCCGCCAGGAAGAGGAGATTCCAGGATATGAATGATACGCCCGTCGGAATCTTTCTGGGTGTCTATCACGGAATAGTTCTCAAGGGTCCCCTGGTCGCCGGGTTGTCCTCCTCCCTGGGGGTAGAAAAGCGTTCTGTCCAGAATGAGTTCTTTTCGGTCCCGGGAGATTTCAATGAGCCGGGCCTGGAAGGTGCTCGCCAGGGGGTCCTGATAGAAGAGTGGTTCTGTCATGGCAATACTGTATCAGAAATGGTCTTGCCGAAAAACCTGAATCTTCCGGCAGAATCTGATCCTGCCGGCACCTGGTCCTGGCGGCAGTAGAAAGAGATAGCTCCTTTTGTCATACTTGATTGTGAAATACGTGAATAATCTGCCAGCGAAGGGGTGATCAGGACATGGGAAACGATCGATTTCAGGGTTTGCGAGAGGTCATGCAGGAGCGCATCCTTTTTCTGGACGGAGCCATGGGGACCAGTATTCAGAAGCTTGGTCTGAACGAGGAGGACTACCGGGGGGAGCTTTTCCGGGATCTTCCCGGTCAGCTCAAGGGGAATAACGATCTGCTCTCGCTGGTACTTCCCGGAGAGGTGGAGGCAATTCACGAGAGTTTTCTTGCCGCTGGCGCCGATATTATCGAGACGAACACGTTTAATGCCACCAGCGTTTCCCAGAGTGACTATGGTCTCGAGGACCCGGTCTTTGTGCGGAATCTGAACTGCCAGGGCGCTCGGATAGCTCGGACTGCGGCCGACCGGTACACCGAACGAACGCCCGATCGCCCCCGTCTTGTAGCAGGTGTTTTGGGTCCTACCAGCAAGACCCTCTCTCTCTCTCCCGATGTGAACGATCCCGGGTATCGGGCGATCACCTTTCAGGATCTGGCTCAGGATTACGCGAACGCCCTGGAGGGTCTCCTCGAGGGTGGGGCAGATCTTATCCTGGTGGAGACAATTTTTGATACCCTCAACGCCAAGGCGGCTCTTCACGCAATAACATCCTGCAATCGCGGACGGACTCAGCCTGTACCGGTGATGATCTCGGGGACTATCACCGATCAGAGTGGCCGCACCCTCTCGGGTCAAACCGTAGAGGCCTTCTATTACTCTCTCCGGCACGGGAATCCTCTCTCGGTGGGGCTTAACTGCGCCCTGGGTGCGGATCAGCTGCGTCAGCACGCACAGGCCCTGGCTCGTGTAGCGGAACATCCCCTGAGTATCCATCCCAACGCGGGGCTGCCCAACGAGTTTGGCGAGTACGACCACACCCCCGGAGCAATGGCTTCGGTGATCGAAGAGATGGCCCGGGAGGGGCTTCTGAATATTGTGGGAGGCTGTTGCGGAACCACACCGGAACATATCAGGCAGATCGTGGAGGTCTGTCGGGATATCCCGCCTCGGAAGCCCCGAAAAAACCCCCGTACGATGCGCCTGGCCGGGTTGGAACCCCTGGAGGTAACGGAAGCGACGGGCTTTGTGAACGTGGGGGAGCGGACCAACATCACGGGATCCCGGAAGTTTGCTCGTCTGATCCGGGAAGGGCTCTACGAGGAGGCTCTTGCCGTAGCTCGGGAGCAGGTGGAGCGGGGAGCTCAGATCATCGATATCAATATGGACGAGGCCATGATCGATGGAGAGCGTGAAATGGTGCGCTTTCTCAATCTGATCGCATCGGAGCCCGATATCTCCCGAGTTCCCGTCATGATTGATTCCAGCAAGTTCTCTGTGATCAAGGCTGGGTTAGCCTGTGTCCAGGGGAAGGCCGTGGTGAACTCAATCTCCCTGAAAGAGGGAGAGAAGATCTTCATTGACCAGGCCCGGACGATCCTTGACTACGGGGCGGCCACGGTGGTGATGGCCTTTGACGAGGAGGGGCAGGCGGATACGCTTGATCGGAAGCGGGATATTTGCCGCAGAAGCTACCGAATCCTGGTCGAGCAGGTCGGGTTTCCTCCGGAGGATATCATTTTTGACCCCAATATTTTTGCCATTGGTACGGGCATCGAGGAACACCGAAACTACGCTCTTGATTTTTTTGAGGCAACCCGCTGGATCCGTGGAAATCTGCCTCTGGCAAAAGTGTCGGGGGGAGTGAGCAATGTAAGTTTTTCTTTCCGGGGCATGGATGCCGTTCGGGAGGCAATTCACGCTGTCTTTTTGTACCACGCTCTCCAGGCGGGAATGACCATGGGGATTGTCAACGCCGGGCAACTGGCAGTATACGACGAGATTCCCCGGAATCTGTGTGCCGCTGTGGAAGACCTTGTGCTGAATCGGACCAGTAATGCCACGGAGGTGCTTCTGGAGCTGGCCGAGAGTTACGCCGGACGGAAGACAGCTCAAACCGAAGATTTGGAGTGGCGAGATGCTCCTTTGGACGATCGTCTGGCTCACGCCCTGGTGAAGGGCATCACCCGCTGGATCGAGGAGGATGTGGAGGAGGCCCGACAAAGGGCGCCGCGAGCGCTGTCGGTTATCGAGGAATCTCTCATGGCGGGCATGAATATTGTGGGTGAACGCTTTGGTGAAGGGAAGATGTTTCTTCCCCAGGTAGTGAAGAGCGCTCGTGTTATGAAACAGGCCGTGGCCTACCTTGCTCCTTTCATCGAAGAGGAAAAGGCTTCGGGGGAGGGTTCTTCGGCCCGGGGAAAAATTATCCTGGCCACGGTCAAGGGTGATGTTCATGATATCGGGAAAAACATTGTCAGTGTCGTTCTGGCAAGCAATAACTACGAGATCATTGATTTGGGGGTGATGGTTCCTGCCGAGGATATCCTCCGGGCGGCCCGGGAGGAGGCGGCTGATATAGTGGGGGTTTCCGGGCTGATCACCCCCAGCCTGGAGGAGATGGTTTTTCTCGCCCAGGAGATGGAACGCCAGGGAATGAAAATCCCCCTCCTCCTGGGGGGCGCCACTACCAGCAGGGTTCACACGGCCGTTAAAATTGCGCCGGCCTATCCCTCGGCGCCGGTGGTTCATGTGAAAGATGCCTCGCTGGCGGCGGGAATCGTCAAGAATCTTCTTTCGTCAGAATCGAGGGAATCCTTTGCCCGGGAAGTTGCCCGGGGGCACCAGAAGGAGCGGGAGAAGCGGGAGGAGCGAAGCCGTGCCAAAACCTTCCTCTCCCTGGAAGAGGCTCGGGAGAGACGATTTCGGCCTGATTTCTCCAGGCCTCCTCAGAAACCAGCCATGGTGGGGGTCAAACACGTTCCCGACTATCCGCTGGAGTCGCTTCGGGACTACATCGACTGGAGTTTTTTCTTTGTTGCCTGGGAGATGACAGGAAAGTTTCCCCATATCCTGGATGATCCCCGCCTGGGAGCCGAAGCGCGCAAACTCTACCAGGATGCCCAGGATATGCTCGACGACATGATCGCTTCTGGCCTCCCTCGCGCTGCCGGGGCGGTTTTTCTCTATCCTGCGGCCCGTACAGCCACGGATACCATTAACATATATCGCGATGAATCCCGCCGGGAGGTGATCGCTCGTTGGCATACCCTGCGTCAGCAGAAGAGAAAGGAGCGGGTTCCCTATTCCCTCTCGCTCTCGGATTATCTGACGGAGGAATCATCGGATATTCCCGATTACATTGGCGGCTTCTGTACCTGTGCCGGTTTGGGGCTGGAGGAGTATCTCAAGAAATTCCGCGCCGAGGGTGACGACTACCATGCAATCCTTGCACAAACCCTGGCAGACCGGCTGGCCGAGGCCTTTGCCGAGAAACTCCATCAGGAGGTGCGGAGAACATGGTGGGGATACGCCCCTGGGGAGAACCTTTCGCAGGAGGATATTCTGGCAGTGCGGTACCAGGGAATCAGACCTGCCCCGGGGTATCCTCCCTGTCCTGATCATCAGGACAAGGAGATGCTCTTTTCGCTTCTGGAGGCGGAGAAACTGGGCATCTCTCTTACCGAGAGCTACATGATGGTTCCTGCTGCAGCCACCAGCGGGTTCTACTTCTCCCATCCCGAGAGCCGCTATTTCAGCGTGGGTAAGATCCAGCGTGATCAGGTTGCCGATTGGGCTCTCCGGAAGGGAATCTCCTGCGCCGAGGCTGAAAGGCTTCTTGCACCGGTTCTTGCCTATGATCCCGAGCCCCCCCGGTGACCCTGATACCTCCCGAGGAGTTTCAACGATTCTCCTCCCCCCTGGTGAGGGACCTGGTTTGGGCGGCCCTGTGTGCGCCCGTGCTGGATCTGAGCTGGCCTCCGGGATCAGACGATCGGGAAACACGAGGGGATCGTCCCTGTCTGGTGAGCGATCCCTCCCACTGGTTGTCCAGGGAAGATCTGCTGGCAAGCTGGGAGAGAGTTTCGCCCCGATTGTCGGCCCTGGACAAGGATCCCTCACCGCTTGGAGAATGGGTTGCTCCCTTTGTGGGGAGACGGCGGGGGCTTCTTTTCGAACGACTCCTCGCCTGGTGGTTCAAGATGGACCCCCTGGTGGAACTCCTGGGATCGGATATTCCCGTCTATCGTCGGGAGACGAGGGGAGGAAGACGGTCCCCTTCCCGGCGCTCGATAGGGGAGCTTGATTTTATTCTGAACTGGGCGGGAGAGATCCTTCATCTGGAAGTAGCGGTAAAGTACTACCTCTCCCTGCCGGGGGCAGGGAACGACCTCTCGCGTTATATCGGGAGAGACCTCAAGGAGCGGCTGGACCAGAAGGTCTCCCACATGCTCAACCACCAGCGGGAGATGAGCCTGACCGCCGAGGGAGAAAAAGCCCTGACCGAGAGAAGCATTCCCAGGCCCGACCGGCGGATTGTCTCGCTTCGGGGGGTGATATTCCAGCCCCTCTCCGATTCCCGGTGTCAGGGGTTGCCCCGTTACTGGTGGGGTGACTCCCGGGAGTTTCTTCGCCGAGCACCCGAGGCCTCCCGGTGGGCGCGGGGGAGTGAGCGCCAATGGTTTGGTCCCCTGTGGGGTGCTTCCGATCAGAGTATCCCGGCAGGTCTGGTTTCGCCGGTGGCGATGATTCGGGACGAGCTGTCTCCTGGCATGGACGAAACCTGCCTTGTCATCGGCGGCGAGGAGGGGCCCTCGGGATTTCGGGAGTCATCCCGGGGTATTATTTGTCAAAGGCACTTTTGATCTGGTGATAGAGTGAGAGCAGAGGAAGGGGGTCGCAGTGGATCTTCCTGCAGGGAGGATCTCCGGAGATGCCATCATTCAGATTTTCCTCTCCCAGGGTTTGGATCATCTTCTCCGGGGGGGCTGTTTTCAGGACCAGCGAAACCCAGAGGCCAAAGACCTCCAGGGTTCGAGCCTGGGCCCGGTTGAAGAGGGATGGTACGGTGGCATTGCTGGTTCTGCTGGGATCACAGGGGTGTTTCCATGGGGCCTGGTCCCGGTTTAAGCCGTCCAGAATGAGCAGCTCCTCGGGAGGGTGAACAACCGAGAGCCAGCGGGGCGTTATGAGACCCGCCCGCTCTCGCGCACGGCCAACGGAAAAATATTCAGCTCCGGGAGACTCGGTGAAACGGTAGTAACTCAGGCTGTCGTAGAGGGCGTTGGCAATTCGTCGCTCCAGTTCCCGATCATCGCCGGCGCTCCGGAGAGAATCCTGGATCGCCCGGGCCACGGATTTTCTGAGGAAAACCAGCTGATGCCGCTGAGGAGATATCCGATCCAGAAAGCGGTACTCCTGAACACTCTGATTTCGCAGAAGGCGCAGAAGCTGGATATCGATGATCCGCTCCAGGAAGGCATGCATGGCGGGCCGGTCGGGGTGCTTGTCGGGAACACCGCGCCAGCCGGAGCGGTAATTCACAAAGGGATGAACAAACCGGTCGAGCCAGACATGGCTGATATAGCCCAGCGAGAAGGCTGCGAGCTCCCGGGCAGGCAGGGACAGGATCTCTTTGGCGGTGCTCTCCCGGGATGTTCCCGCCGTGAGGGCCAGGCTCGCCAGGACGCGGGCGTTCCCCTTGCGGTGCAGGATCGCTCCGTAGCGGAAAGCCCGGGGTTTCCGGCGGTGGTTATGCAGAAAAATATCGGGGCCCTGGGCACCCAGCACTGCCAGCGAACGCAAGTGGGGGGTGTCTGGCAGAAGTTCCCGGGGGATGCCTCGCGGGTTCTTCTCAAGAGATTCAATGCAGGATTCTGCCAAGAGGGCATGGCTGATATGGCTGGGCACGGTCTTGTCCTCTCTGTATTTTTGTTTCTATCGCAGTACAGTGCCTGTACAGATCGGGGCAACTCCTCCGGTCATTCCCGCCCGGGCCTTCGCGTGCTTTTTCAGAAAAAGTTCTGCCCCCTGTTACAGTATAGCGACTAATCAGCCGTTGCGGTACAGCCCATCCTCGCGTATCATGTCAGGCATGATTATTCACACTGGAGAAGCTTTAATCGATTTTATACCCGTTCGGGATGCCGGTGGACGAACCGCCTTTTTTCCCGCTCCTGGAGGGTCTCCTTATAACGCTTCAATCGCCGTGGCCCGCCTTGAGGCTCCGGCGGCGTTCTTCGGAAGAATTTCCCGTGACTTTTTTGGTGATCAGCTCATGCAGGGCCTTGTCGAGAACGGTGTTGCCACCGATCTGGTCGTGCGTGACGATGCCCCCTCTACGCTGGCCTTTGTAAAGAAAAACGACCGTGGTGAGGCCCGGTATGCCTTCTTTGCCCAAGGATCTGCAGACCGACTGTTGCAGCCAGAGGATCTTCCCGAGCTTCCGGAATCAACCCAGGCGATCCAGTTTGGATCGATAGCGCTGATTCCTGATCCCGTGGGGTCGACCATTCTTTCTCTGGCCGAGCACTGCCGGGGCCGGTGCGTGGTCTCCTTCGATCCAAACATCAGGGCTTCCCTGGTAGCCGATGAGGATGCCTATCGCCAGCGTATTCGCCGGGCCGTTTTGGCCAGCACCATCGTCAAGGTGAGTGACGAGGATCTCCTCTGGATGAGTGGCTCCTCCGATCTGGCCGAGAGTGCGCAGACTCTTCTGGCCCAGGGGCCTTCACTGGTGATCGTTACCGAGGGAGGTCAGGGATCCCGGGCCTATTCGCGGGACCATTCCGTGCAGGTGCCGGCGGAGAAAGCCTCCGTGGCCGATACGATTGGTGCAGGCGATTCCTTTCATGCGGCTCTTCTGGCATGGCTCTATCATTCGGATGCCCTGAATGAGCAGTCGGTGGGCGAGTTGGGCCGGGAAAAGCTTGAAGAGATGCTCCGCTTTGCCGGAGCTGTGGCGGCAAAAACCTGTAGTCGTGCCGGGGCAGATCCTCCGCGACTCTCGGAAGTTCAAACCCGCTTCCGTTCCTGGTAGGAGAAGATCATGGTACGAAATCTGGAAGTTTCGCGAACCACCAAAGAGACCGATATTTTTGCATCCCTTACGTTTCCGGAGCCGTTTCGGGAGCCGCCTCAGGAGGAGTCGGGCTCACCGAGCCAGGGGTTCCGGGACCGGGTGATTTCCGTGGATACAGGAATACCCTTTTTTGATCATATGCTCCAGGCGTTTCTCTTTCACGGCGGATTTGCGGGGGAGATCAGGGCCAAGGGCGATCTGGAGATCGACGATCATCATACCGTCGAAGATACGGGTATCGTCCTGGGAACGCTCTTCTCCCGTGTAACCGAACAGTTTGGCCCGGTGGAGCGCTTCGGCCATTCTCTGGTTCCCATGGACGATTCCCTGGGCGAGGTGGTGGTCGATGCCTGTGGGCGGAGTTATCTTGTCTACCAGGTCTCCTTTCCCCAGCCCTGGGCGGGCCGGTTTGATTTGGCCCTGGTGAGGGAGTTCTTCACCGGGTTTGCCCAGAATGCCCGGATTAATCTGCATATTCTCGGCCGCTACGGTCTGAACGGTCATCATCTTGCAGAGGCTCTTTTCAAGGCTTCCGGTCGAGCCTTGGGAGCGGCGTATCTCCCCTCGAAGGGGGTGCGCTCTACCAAGGGAGTGTTGTAGCCTCGTGACGGTCTATCGGCTTGCGCCGAGGTCCCTCCCGGCGGGGGGGCTTGCCCTGCGTCTCGGCTGGGGGTGGAGGGCGTTCTTTGTCCTCCTGACAATGATCTTCCTCGGGGTCATTCTCTACGACGGCGAGGTTCGCGGTGTTGTGGGATTTTTGGCCCTCCTATCCTTTGGTGCAGCGCTCTACCAGGAGTTCTGGAGTTTTCTTCCTTCGTCGGATGAGATCGTCGCAGGGGTAGGGGTGTTTTTTCTGTGTCGGGTCCGCCGTTACCGCCTCTCCCGGGTGGAGCGGGTTCTGGTGCGACTGCGCGCTCCCTTCGACCCCGATGCAGCAGCTGCTCCGGGGGAGTTGATCGGCTCCCGCCGTGCTGGTTCTGCACCCTTCCAGCGGGGCTATGCACAGCTTTTTCTGGAACTTGCGCCCGATCCGTCGGGACCCGATTCAGGCGACGCGGCTTCCCGGGAAACGTTGCTTCTTCAGACGGAGCCTCTCCGCAATCGGGAGAGCCTCAAGGAACTGGCCCGGACGCTTGCCCAGGCCCTGGGCGTCCCCGTAGAGCATCGCTTCGGTTAGAGAGGAAACACTCCTCCTGCTCGCAGGGCGCGTGGGGATTTCCAGGTGCGTCGCCCCAGAGTCCTCAAAGCCCCCACAGGGTTAGGTATCACTCTGATCCGGGGTTTCCGCCACGTTATGGGCCAGAAAACATGCCACGCGGTGTTCCGGTTCTGTCTCGTAGAGTTCAGGAGGCGCTTCCTTGCACCTGTCCATCACGAAGGGGCAGCGGCCGGAAAAAATGCACCCCCTGGGCGGGTTGATGGGGCTGGGAACATCTCCCTCCAGGATAATCCGCTCGCGCTTGGCCCCTACCTTGGGAATCGGTATTGCCGACAAGAGCGCCTTCGTATAGGGATGGCGGGGTTCGGTGAAGATTTTATGATACGTGGTTATCTCGACGATCTTTCCCAGATACATTACCGCCACGCGGTTGCTTATGTGGCGGACCACGCTGAGGTCGTGAGAGATAAACATATAGGTCAGGTCCAGACGGTCCTGGAGATCCTGAATAAGATTCAGGATCTGGGCCTGGATTGAGACGTCCAGGGCCGAGACAGGCTCGTCACAGACGACGAACTTTGGGTCCAGCGCCAGGGCTCGTGCCACGCCTACGCGCTGGCGTCGTCCCCCGTCAAGCTCGTGGGGGAAGGCGTTGGCCAGGCGGGGGCTGAGTCCCACCAGTGACATCAGCGCCTGAACCCGTTCAACCCGTTCAGCCCGGGAATAGAGGTTAAATATCTCAAAGGGCTCGGCGATGATGGCAGCGATGCTCATCCGGGGATCCAGAGAAGCAAAGGGATCCTGAAAGATAAGTTGTGCGTCCCTGCGGAAGCTTCGAACCTCTCGCCGTGAAAGGGTTGTTATCTCCTGTCCCTGAAAGACCACGCTCCCTCCGGTGGGTTCCACCAGGCGGAGTACAGATCGGCCTGTAGTTGATTTTCCGCAACCGCTTTCACCGACTATGCCCAGAGTCTCTCCGGGATAGATGTCAAAGGAGATATCGTTCACCGCCTTGAGGGTTCCGCGCTTTGTCTCAAAAAACTGTTTCAGGTTTCGAACCGAGAGAATCGGATCTTTCTGCGTAGCTGCATCCATACTAGTTATTCTCCTTCCTGGGGTCTGGCCCGTTGGCCCCCGGAACTAACCCTTCGTAGATCATGCATTGAACGTGATGATCCGGGGTGAGGTCGGTGCGGGCCGGAGTTCTGGTGCTGCACAGGGGGATAGCCTGGGGGCAGCGAGGGTGGAAACGGCACCCCGAGGGTAGATCGGTAGGGTCAGGCATCAGTCCCCTGATGGGGTTCAGGCGGGGAACCTCTTCATCCAGACTCGGGATCGAGTTAAAGAGTCCCTGGGTATAGGGATGTCGGGGGTTTTCGAAGAGACGAGGCGTGGTCGTGTGTTCTACCACTGAACCAGCGTACATGATTGCCACGGAATCGCAGACCTCGGCAACAACCCCCAGGTCGTGGGTGATGAGAAGCAACGACGTGCCAAACTCTTCGCGCAGGCGTTTCATCAGGTCCAGAACCTGGGCCTGAATCGTAACATCCAGGGCTGTGGTGGGTTCATCGGCGATGAGAAGTTTCGGATTGCACGAGAGCGCCATGGCGATACCTACGCGTTGCCGCATCCCTCCGGAAAACTCGTGGGGATAGTCATCGACACGCCCTTCAGGGATTCCTACCAGTTTCAGCATATCCCGGGCCTGCCGTTCGGCCTGCTTTGCCGTGAGGTTCTGGTGCAGGGTGATCGCCTCGGTGATCTGGAATCCCACGGTGAGGACCGGGTTCAGCGATGTCATGGGGTCCTGAAAGATCATGGAGACCCGGTTTCCCCGGATGCTGCGCATCTCCTCGATACGCTTTTTCAGCAGATCTTCACCGTCGAACCATATTTCCCCGGTCTCTATCCTGCCTGGGGGCGCAGGGACAAGCTGCATGATGGAAAGAGCGGTAGTCGTTTTCCCGGCTCCCGTTTCCCCCACCAGTCCCAGGCTTTCTCCTCGGTTCAGGGTGAGGTCGAGGTTTTCCACCGCTTGAACCACCCCTTCCTGGGTGGAATACGTAACGTTGAGATTTTTGATCTCCAACAAGGTGTCGCTCATAACAACCTCCTACTGCTTCAGTCGTGGATCGAGAGCATCCCGGAGACCGTCGCCGAGAAGATTCAACGCAAAGATGGTTATCACGATAGCCAGGCCAGGAAATGTTGCCACGTGGGGGCTTCTTCTGATGAGGTGGCGGCCTGACGAGAGCATGGCTCCCCATTCAGGGGTAGGGGGTTCAATGCCCAGGCCGATAAAGCTCAGACCTGCGGCCGAGAGAATTGCGATGGCTACCCCCAAAGTTCCCTGAACGATGATAGGCGCCATGGAATTTGGAAGGATATGCTTGGTAATGATCCTGAAATCGCTGGCTCCCACCGCCCGGGCCGCCTCGATGAACTCCTGTTCTTTTATGGAAATAACCGAGGCCTTCACAATTCGCGCGTAGACAGGAATATTTGAAATTCCCACGGCGATCATTACGTTTACCAGACCGCCTCCGAAGGCGGAGACGATGGCAATGGCCAGGAGTATCGAGGGGATTGCCAGTAACACATCCATGAATCGCATCACCACATTATCCACATTGCCGCCGTAGAAGCCCGAGAGCGCGCCCAGTGTTCCCCCCACAACCAGGGCGATACTAACGGCCACAAAGCCGACCTGAAGCGATACTCGCGCGCCGAAAATGATCCGCGAGAGGATATCTCGTCCCAAATCATCTGTGCCCAGGAGATGTTCACGGCTTGGAGGATCGGCGATACGGGCAAGATTCTGTTCCCGGTACCCGTAGGGAGCGATTATCTCGGCAAAAAAGGCGGTAAAAATGATTAACCCGATTACAGCGAGCCCTGCCATGGCCATGCGGTTCCGTTTCAGCCGTCGCCAGACCTCTGCCCATTGGCTTCGGTGGGCAGTGAAGGCCTTTATTGCAGGAGGGTTTTGCCCTTCCGGGGATTCTCCCGGGGAGTGGGATTGATCGTGGAGAAGGGATTCCGCTTCCAGGCTGTCCGATTCAAGCAAATCCGTTTTCAGAAGCGGTGGGTCTGTGGAGTTTCGGGATTCGGGTGTTTCAGATTTCATTCTATCGTCCTCGTTATTTGTACTGCGCCTTGATTCGGGGATCTATATAGGCGTAGAGAATGTCAACAAAGAGATTCACTACGCTGAAGGTCAGGGCCAGAAGGAGAACCCCTCCCTGCACGACAGGGTAGTCTCGCTGGCGGATGGCATCCACCATAAGGCGGCCCACGCCCGGCCAGGAAAAGATCGTCTCTGTGAGAACGGCTCCTCCCAGGAGGTATCCAAACTGGAGCCCCACCACAGTCACGATGGGGATCAGGGCATTTTTCAGAGCGTGGCGGTTGATAACAACCCGCTCGCTGAGGCCCTTGGCCCGGGCTGTGCGAATATAATCCTGACGGACCACCTCGAGCATGCTGGAGCGGGTCATTCGCGTGATCGTTGCTGCTGAGCTGGTGCCGATCGTAAGCGCCGGCATGACCAGATGAGCCGGTGTGCCGTAGCCGCTGGAGGGCAACACGCGCAGCATGATCGAAAAAAGGAGGACCATCATGATTCCCTGCCAGAAGTTGGGCATGGACACGCCGATGAGAGCAAAAATCATGGAAAAAGTATCGAAAAGAGAATACTGCCGGGTCGCCGAGACAATGCCAATCGGTATTCCGATAAGTACGGCCACAAGCACTCCCGCTGCGGCAAGCAGGAGGGTTGCGGGAAAGCGGTTGAAGAGTTCCATTGCAGCGGGCTGCCGCGTTACAAGAGAACGTCCCAAATCTCCCCGGAGGGCATTAAACAGGAACCGGCCGTACTGAATTGCAAAGGGATCATCCAGGCCCATTTGGGTTCTCAGGGCTTGTACCTCGGCTTCCGGGGCTCGTTCTCCCAACAGTAACTTTGCCGGATCTCCCGGCGTGAAAAACATGATCGTGAAGACCACAAAGGAAACTCCCAGCATCACCGGGATTAGCAATAATACGCGTCGTAGGATATATTTATACATCTTCTCCTGCCTTGGCCTGTGTATTGGAACGTCCTGGCCGTTCCCTGCATGTACCCATGTGGGGTGTCGGGGGAACAAATCACAGAAAGAACCTGACTTCGCGGGATTTCCGGGAGGGGATCAGGTTTTTTTTGTGAGGCCTTCCCTCGTCACTGGAACAGTTCAGCCCCGGCCGGGAATCGGCGGGGCCAGACCCGCTCCCCCCACATGAGGGGGGCGGGATGAAACCGGATACGACCTAGTTGTTGTATACCTGGTACAGGATATGGTGACCCGCTGCGTGGGGCTGGAAGCCCTGGACATAATCGCGGGTGGCATTCAGCTCATCGCGGAAGGCCAGAAAAGTCCAGGGAGCTTCCTCAAAGATGATCTTCTGTGCCTGGAGGTACGCTGCCTCACGAGCCTGGGGATCGGGGTTTGTTTTTCCGTCCACCAGGAGGCGGTCCACCTCTTCGTGGGCCCAGAACGTGCGGTTTCCGGCATCGCCAAACTCTTCCGAGTGGAAGAGGGAGTACAGACCATAGTCGGCATCACCCGTCACGGCAACCCAGCCCAGCATGAACATGTCATGCTCGCCCCGGGCGGTTCTGTCGAGATAAGGAGCCCACTCAACAATCTCTATGCTGGCCGCGATACCCACAGCGCGTAGTTGTTCCTGGAAAATCTCGGCGTACATTACGCGCACGGGGTTGTCGTTTGTCCAGATCGAGGTGGAAAACCCGTCGGGATACCCCGCCTCGGCCAAAAGCGCTTTGGCTCGTTCCACGTCATAACCGTAGCCGGGGAGATCGGTGTTCGCAAACTGGACGGTAGGTGCCAGAGGTCCCTTGGCGGTGGTTGCGTAGCCGCGGAACGCAACCTGTGTTGCGGCTTCCACGTCCAGGGCAAGGTTGATAGCCTGTCGGACCCGCACATCGTCGAAGGGTTCTTTGCCGACGTTGAATCCCATGTAGAAGGTCGTGAGGCCCGAGGTTTGAAAACCGATAACGTTTTCAATCGCAGCCAGGTCACGAAAATCGTTGGGTCCCACGTCATAGATCAGGTCGACCTCGCTCGTTTCCAGTGCGATGGCTCGCTGGGTGTCCTCGGTTATAATCCGGAAGATAACCCGCTCGCTGGCGGCGGGACCGCGGAAATGATCATCGAAGCGCCTGAGCGTCAGGGAGTCTCCGGAGCGCCATTCCACAAACGCAAAAGGACCGGTTCCAACAGGATTCCTGCCATAGTTATCACCGGCTTCCAGGACAGCTTTCTTGTTTATAATAGCCGTTGCAGGGTGAGCCAGATGGGTGATGAAGGGACCAAAGGGAAAGGAGAGGTGCATGACGAAGTTGTAATCGTCGATAATTTCTACCCGATCCAGGGCGTTCACCAGGAAGGCGGCGGGGGCGTTCAGCTCCCTCATGCGCTCGAAGGTGAACTTGACATCTTCCGAAGTCAGCTCTTCTCCGTTATGGAAGAGAACTCCCTGGCGCAGGGTGAAGGCAAACTCCGTGGGGCTGATCACCTCGTAGGACTCGGCAAGGCCATCGCCCGTTACGGTAAGGTCCGACGTCTGGTACATCAGGGTATCGTAGATCTGCTTCTTCACACGACTTGAGGGCTGGTCGTTTGTCCGGTGAGGGTCCAGGGAGCGGGGGTCCCCGGGCATTCCGACCACCAGAGTCTCGGCGTTGTCCCGTTTTGCCGGATGTTCTCCCTCTGTCTCGGCGCCACCGCAGGAAATGAAAAGACCACCTATGATAAGTGCGGTACCTACCGTAATTGCCAAAGCACGAAAATCTCTAAAAAAAAGCCGCATGTTTTCTCCTTTTTGCCACCTGTGAATTGAAAACTACGCATTGACGAGTAATCGCACCATGATACGGCTTTGCTTCGGGATAGGTCAAGGGAAAAAACCGGAGCCCGGAGCGCTTCAGGATGCCTTTTCGTCCCGGGGGGTCTTTTTTTTGCGCCGTGGCTGTTTTTTCTGACGGGCTTCTCTTTCCTGCTCTTCTTCCTGTTCTTTTTCCTGCGATGCCAGGGTGTCCCGCGATGCCAGTTTGAGTTCGCCCGTGGCCCGGAGGATCTCCTCGATCTGGGAATGGTTTACATCGCTCACGCTGGAGATATCGCCGATGGCGGCGCTGATCTGCTCCACGCTGGCAATGATCGTATCCATGGCGTCGCGCGAGCGCAGGGTGATCTCGCTCACGTTCCGCATGGCCGTGAGCATCTGCTCGTTCCCCGATTTCATCTCCCCCGATCCACCCTGAACCGAGCCGGTCATCTCCCTCATCTGGGTCAGAGCCTGAAGAATCTCGCCGCCTCCGGC